>NZ_JBEYTJ010000024.1:0-164720 GCF_040642995.1 Nonomuraea sp. NPDC047529
TGCGGCGTCGCTCTGGGCGCCCCGGTCTGGGCGCTGGCGTGGTTGTGGCGGCCCGCCCGGGCGTCGTGCCCCCCCCGCCGCGCGCGGCCCCCCGTAACCCGCCTCACCTGCGTCCCGCATTCTGGACAGAACCGGATGCGGGGCCCGGACTCCGTAGACTGTCAGGGTGATTTCCCGTATTGACATGCGCGGTTCCCTCCCCGAGAACCTGCGCGACGTGCTGCCACGCGCCGAGCTCGACGTCGAGGCCGCCCTGGAGAAGGTGCGGCCCATCTGCGACGACGTGCGCCATCGCGGGGCGGCAGCCGTACGGGAGCTGACCGCCAGGTTCGACGGTGTCGAGATCGCCTCCGCCCGCGTCCCCGCCGACGCGATCCGCCGGGCGCTCGACGAGCTCGACCCCCGGGTCCGGGCCGCGCTGGAGGAGTCGATCAGGCGGGCCAGGCTGGTCCACCGCGACCAGCGCCGCTCCGACACCACCACGCAGGTCGTGCCCGGCGGCACGGTCACCGAGCGCTGGGTGCCGGTCGACCGCGTGGGCCTCTACGTGCCCGGCGGCCGGGCCGTCTACCCCTCCAGCGTGGTCATGAACGTCGTCCCCGCCCAGGAGGCGGGCGTCGCCTCGCTGGCGGTCACCAGCCCCGCCCAGAAGGAGTTCGGCGGGCTGCCCCACCCCACCATCCTGGCCGCGTGCGCGCTGCTCGGCGTCGACGAGGTCTACTCCGTGGGCGGGGCGCAGGCCGTGGCCATGTTCGCCTACGGCACCGAGGAGTGCGCGCCCGCGACCATGGTGACCGGCCCCGGCAACATCTGGGTCGCCGCCGCCAAGCGCCTGCTCAAGGGCCGCATCGGCATCGACTCCGAGGCCGGTCCCACCGAGATCGCCATCCTGGCCGACGAGACCGCCGACCCGGTGCACGTCGCCGCCGACCTGATCAGCCAGGCCGAGCACGACACGATCGCCGCCGCCGTCCTGGTCACCACCAGCCCCGAGCTGGCCGAGGCGGTCGAGAAGGAGCTGCCGGGCCAGGTCTCGGCCACCCGCCACTCCGAGCGCATCACCGAGGCGCTGGGCGGCCGGCAGTCGGGCATCGTGCTGGTCTCCTCGATCGACGACGGCCTCAAGGTCGTCGACGCGTACGCGGCCGAGCACCTGGAGATCCACACCGCCGGCGCGGCCGAGGTCGCGGCCAGGGTGCGCAACGCCGGGGCGATCTTCGTCGGCACCTACGCGCCGGTCTCGCTCGGCGACTACCTCGCCGGGTCCAACCACGTGCTGCCCACGGGTGGCTGCGCCTGCCACTCCAGCGGCCTGTCGGTGCAGTCGTTCCTGCGCGGCATCCACGTCGTCGACTACACCCGCGAGGCGCTGGCCCAGGCGGCGGCCCACGTGTCGGTGCTGGCCGACGCCGAAGACCTGCCGGCGCACGGCGCCGCGATCCGCGCCCGCTTCGACTGGCGAGTCCCCACGGAGTCAGAGTGAATCCCGCCGACGTGACGCTCGACGACCTGCCCATCCGCGACGACCTGAAGGGCCGCTCGCCCTACGGCGCGCCGCAGATCGACGTGCCAGTCCGGCTCAACACCAACGAGAACCCCTATCCGCCCTCGCCCGCGCTGGTCGCCGACCTGGCCGAGGCCGTCGCCGCGAACGCGGGCGAGCTCAACCGCTACCCCGACCGCGACGCGACGCGGCTGCGCGCCGAGCTGGCCGCCTACCTGGGCCACGGGCTGAGCCCCGACCAGGTGTGGGCGGCCAACGGCTCCAACGAGGTGCTCCAGCAGATCCTGCAGGCCTTCGGCGGCCACGGGCGCACCGCGATCGGGTTCGAGCCGTCGTACTCGATGCACCCGATCCTCACCACCGGCACCAGCACCGAGTGGATCGGCGCCCTGCGCGAGGACGACTTCTCGCTCGACCCCGGCAAGGCCGTCGCGGCGATCGAGGAGCACCGGCCCGACATCGTCTTCCTGGCCTCGCCCAACAACCCGACCGGCACCGCGCAGCCGCTGTCGACGATCGAGGCGGTGCTCGCCGCCGCCCCGGGCGTGGTGGTGATCGACGAGGCCTACGCCGAGTTCGCCCGCGAGGGCACCCCGTCGGCGCTGACGCTGCTGCCGCGCCACCCCAGGCTGATCGTCACCCGCACGATGTCCAAGGCGTTCGCCATGGCCGGCACGCGGCTGGGCTACCTGGCCGCGCATCCGGCCGTGGTGCAGGCGCTGCTGCTGGTGCGGCTGCCGTACCACCTGTCCACGCTCACCCAGACGGCCGCGCGCGTCGCCCTGCGCCATCGCGACGAGCTGCTCGGCACGGTCGACGCGCTGCGCGCGGAGCGGGATGCCACGGTCGCGTGGCTGCGCGGCAAGGGGCTGTCGGTGGCCGACTCCGACGCCAACTTCGTGCTGTTCGGGCGGTTCCCCGACCGGCGCGCGGTGTGGGAGGGGCTGCTGGCGCACGGCGTGCTCATCCGCGAGGTGGGCCCGCCAGAATGGCTGCGTGTGTCGATCGGCACCGGCGAGGAGATGGCGGCCTTCCGCGCCGCGATGGAGGAGGTTCTGTGAGTCGCGTAGGGCGCGTGGAGCGGGCAACGAAGGAGACCTCGGTCCTGGTCGAGGTTGGCCTCGACGGCACCGGCCTGGTCGACGTCTCGACCGGGGTGGGCTTCTTCGACCACATGCTGGCCCAGCTCGGCAAGCACGGTCTGTTCGACCTGACCGTCAAGACCGAGGGCGACCTGCATATCGACGCCCACCACACGATCGAGGACACCGCGCTGGCGCTCGGCGCGGCCTTCCGCCAGGCGCTGGGCGACAAGTCCGGCATCCGGCGGTTCGGCAGCGCGTCGTGCCCGCTGGACGAGTCGCTGGCCCAGGTCACGGTCGACCTGTCCGGGCGGCCGTACCTCGTGCACAGCGAGCCCGAGGGCATGGCCCCGATGATCGGCCCCGACTACGACACGACGATGACCCGGCACATCCTGGAGTCGCTGGTGGCCCAGGCGGCCATCTGCCTGCACGTGCACGTGCCGTACGGGCGTAACGCCCATCACATCGTCGAGGCCCAGTTCAAGGCGCTGGCCAGGGCGCTGCGCGAGGCGTCCGAGCTCGACCCGCGCGCCTCGGGCGTGCCGAGTACCAAGGGCGTGCTGTGACCGACAATCTCATCGCCGGCGTGATGGTGTTCCTCGGCCTGTTCCTCGGCGGAGGCGTGTTCTCGCTGGCCAAGCAGGGTCTCAAGGTGGGCGCCGCGGTCTGCGCGGTCGGCGCGGCGATGGCGATCACGGCGGGGGTGTTGTGGTGGTGAGCAAGAACATCGTGGTGCTCGACTACGGCTCGGGCAACCTGCGCTCGGCCGAGCGGGCCCTGGCCAGGGTCGGCGCGGACGTCACCGTGACCGCCGACTTCGACGCGGCCCTCGACGCCGACGGGCTGGTCGTGCCGGGCGTCGGCGCGTTCGCGGCCTGCATGGCCGGGCTCAAGGCCGTCCACGGCGACCGGGTCATCGGCCGCCGCCTGGCCGGCGGGCGTCCGGTGCTGGGCATCTGCGTCGGCATGCAGATCCTGTTCGCCAGGGGCGTCGAGCACGGCGTCGAGACCGAGGGCTGCGGCGAGTGGCCGGGCACGGTCGAGCGGCTGGAGGCGCCCGTGCTGCCGCACATGGGGTGGAACACGGTCAAGGCGCCCGCCGACAGCGTGCTGTTCGCCGGGCTCGACGCCGACACCCGCTTCTACTTCGTGCACTCCTACGGCGTGCGCGAGTGGGAGCTCCACCCGGCCGACCAGGGCTTCGCCGCGCCCGTGGTGACCTGGGCCGAGCACGGCGTGCCGTTCGTGGCCGCCGCAGAGAACGGCCCGCTCATGGCCACCCAGTTCCACCCCGAGAAGTCCGGCGACGCCGGAGCCGCCCTGCTGAGGAACTGGCTAGAGACGGTATGAGCAAGGAGCGGGCGCGCCGGCGGGCCGTGCGGGAGGCCGAGCGGGCGCGCGCGATCCGGCTCAACGAGGAGCGGCAGGCGCGCCGGGCCCGGCGCCGCGCCCTGACCGCCCGCCTGATCCCGCGTCCGGTCAGGTTCGCCCGGCAGGGCGGCCTGATCGCCCGCCGCCACCGCGCCCAGAACGTCGCGGTGGCGCTCGGCTTCCTGATCGTGCAGGCGATCGTGTGGCTGGTGTGGGGCTCGCCGGCGCTGAGCCTCGCCGTGTTCGTCTTCTCCCTGCTGCTCGCACCCGTTGTCGTGACCCTCGCTTTCGACCGGAGGACCTGAATGTCGCTCGTATTGCTGCCCGCCGTGGATGTGGCCGATGGCCAGGCCGTACGCCTCGTGCAGGGGGAGGCCGGGACCGAGACCGGCTTCGGCGAGCCGCTCGCCGCGGCGCTGGCCTGGCAGCAGGCGGGCGCCGAGTGGGTCCATCTGGTCGACCTCGACGCCGCCTTCGGCAGGGGCTCCAACAAGGAGCTGATCAGCGAGGTGATCGGCAAGCTCGACGTCGACGTGGAGCTGTCGGGCGGCATCCGCGACGACGAGTCGCTGGCCGCCGCCCTTTCCACCGGCTGCCGCCGGGTCAACATCGGCACCGCCGCCCTGGAGAACCCCGACTGGTGCCGCAAGATCATCGCCGAGCACGGCGACCGGATCGCCGTCGGCCTCGACGTGCGCGGCACCACGCTGGCCGCCCGCGGCTGGACGAAGGAGGGCGGCGACCTGTGGGAGGTGCTCGACCGCCTGGAGGCCGACGGCTGCCCCCGCTACGTCGTCACGGACGTGACCAAGGACGGCATGCTCCAGGGCCCCAACCTCGACCTCTACCGGCGTATCTGCGCACGCACCGACAAGCCCGTGATCGCCAGTGGCGGAGTGTCCAGTCTTGACGACCTGGTGGCACTGGCTTCTCTCGTCCCGGACGGAGTGGAGGGAGCCATCGTGGGCAGGGCCCTGTACGCTCACGCGTTCACTCTGGAGGACGCGCTGGCCGCGGTACGCGTTTAGCTTCGCCGGGAGGGGGCGGAATGAGCGTCAGCATGGAAAGCACCGGTCCGAGGGTGTTTTCGGGCGGCATCTGGGAGGAGAAGTACGGCTACGCCCGCGCCGTGGTCGTGGGAGAGCGGGTGATCGTGTCCGGGTGCACGGCCACGATCGACGGCGAGGTGCGTCACGTCGGCGACGCCTACCGGCAGAGCCTGACCGCCATCGACATCGCGCTCGACGCCGTCGAGGTCGGCGGCCTGACCCGCGAGGACGTCGTCATGGTCCGCTACTACGTGGTGGAGCAGCGCCACTTCGACCTCGTCGGCCGGGCCATCTACGAGGTCTTCGGGCACGTGCGGCCCGCCTGCACAGGAGTGAGGGTCGCCGGGCTGGTCGACCCTCGAATGCTGGTCGAGATCGAAATCGAGGCACTACGAGCATGACCGTAGCGGTAAGAGTGATCCCCTGTCTCGACGTCGACGCCGGACGGGTCGTCAAGGGCGTCAACTTCGAGAACATGCGCGACGCGGGAGATCCGGTCGAACTGGCCAGGCGCTACGACGAGGAGGGCGCCGACGAGCTGACCTTCCTCGACATCACCGCGTCGTCGGGCGAGCGGGAGACCATGCTCGACGTGGTGCGCCGCACCGCCGAGCAGGTGTTCATCCCGCTCACCGTGGGCGGCGGCGTGCGCGCGGTCGACGACGTCAACCGGCTGCTGCGGGCCGGGGCCGACAAGGTGTCCCTGAACACCGCGGCGATCGCCAGGCCCGAGCTGCTGACCGAGGCGTCGCGGCGGTTCGGCGCGCAGTGCGTGGTGCTGTCGGTCGACGCGCGCCGGGCGCCGGGCATGCCCAGCGGGTTCGAGGTGACCACCCACGGCGGCCGGCGCGGCACGGGCATCGACGCCGTGGAGTGGTCGGCGCGCGGCGAGGAGCTGGGCGTGGGCGAGATCCTGCTCAACTCGATGGACGGCGACGGCACCCTCGACGGCTACGACCTGGAGCTGCTGCGCGCGGTGCGCACGGCGGTGCGGGTGCCGGTGATCGCCAGCGGCGGGGCCGGCCGGCTGGAGGACTTCCCACCGGCGATCGCGGCCGGGGCCGACGCCGTGCTGGCCGCGAGCGTGTTCCACTTCGGCACGCTGAAGATCGGCGACGTCAAGGAGACGCTGCGGATGGCGGGCCACCCGGTCCGCTGAGACCGCCCGCCGGCCCCGCCCGCGCGAGGCCGGCGGCCGGTTCAGAACACCCGCATGTGGTGGTAGAGCTCGTAGGAGACGTCCTGGGCGGCGAACGCGGCCGCCTCCGAACGCTTGACCGCCAGGTACGCCTCGCGCCGCAACGGCCCGAGCGCCTCCATGAGCACCTCGTCGGCCTCCAGCGCGTCGAGCGCCTCCTCCAGCGAGCCGGGCAGGCGCTGGTAGCGGCCGGGCAGGGTGTCGGGATCGACGTCCACGGCCTCGCCCGGGTCGAGCTTGCGCCGGATGCCGTCGAGCCCGGCGTGGATGACCGCGCCGAGCGACAGGTACGGGTTGGCCGAGGAGTCCGACGGCTTCAGCTCCAGGTTCGGCTCGCCGCTCTCGCCCAGCGGCGAGCACACGCGCACGGCCGCCTCCCGGTTGTCGGGGCCGTAGACCGCGTACGCGCTGGACCACATGCGGGGCGCGAGCCGGCGGAAGCTGTTGACGCTGCCGCAGGTCAGGGCGGTCAGGGCGGGCAGGTGGGCGATCAGGCCGCCGATGAAGCCCGTCCGCGCGTCGCCGTCCTCGGCGAACAGGTTCCGGGTGTCGCGCCACAGCGACAGGTGCAGGTGGGCGCCGTTGCCGGCCTGGTCGGCCAGGGGTTTGGGAGCCAGCGAGGCCCACATCGACATGCGCATCGCCACGCCGCGCACGGTCTCGCGGTAGAGCACGTGGTTGTCGGCGGCGCGCAGCGCCGGAGCATGGCGCACCGACAGCTCCTGCTGGCCGGGGCCGAGCTCGGGATGGTAGTGCTCGACGCGCAGGCCCTGGGTCTCCAGGGCGCGGACGAGCTTGATCGCGTAGTCGTGCGCGGTGTCGAAGCCGGTGTTGGCATTGCAGAGAGTGTCGTCGAGCGGCACCAGCCGGTCGGGGCCGCCACCGGGGTCGGGCAGGCGGCGGCCCAGCGTGAACTCGGGCTCGAAGGCCGCCTCGATCCGGTAGCCGTCGGCGGCCAGCTCCGCCACGGCGTCCTTGAGGAACGTGCGGGCGCAGGCTTCCCAGGGTGAGCCGTCGGGACGGCGAAGGTCCGACAGCATCGCGGCGGCGCCCGGCGCATGGGGCAACAGGACGAACGTGGCGGGGTCGGGGACAATGCGAACCTCACCCACCGGACCCAGATGCTCGACCTCCTGGAGCTGGTCGAGCATGTTCATCGCCATCATGGCCACCGTGTGCCCGATGCCCGAGTTGAGCCGTTCGGCCAGCCGGGACCGGGACGCCGCCTTGCCACGGACCACGCCACCGTGGTCGGCGTACAGGAAACGGATCAGCTCGACGCCCTCAAGCTCGGCCCGTTCGAGGACGCGCCGGGCCTGCGGATCGAGCTGATTGATCTTGGTGCCGCTGGGGCGATCTCTCATCCTGCCTGCGTAACACGATCTGTCAGCGCGTGGAAGCACCCAGCGCGGACAGAACGCGAACGTCAGGTCAGAACGTTCGTAAAGAAGACCGCCAATTGGTTGGCTCCTTGGACAATTCCATCAAACACGCCGTTGACCGCGGCCGCCGCCTGGGCCGGCCGGGTGAACAGGTAGAAGACCACGAACGCCACCAGAACGTACGTAGCCACCTTCTTGACCTGCATGGGGGGCCTCCTGCAGTCCATTCCCAGCCGTATATACCCGGATCTGGGCGATCACGGTCATCTTCTGTGAAGATGTCCAAGATCCTAACCGGGGGGCTTCTTTCCTGTGCCATCGTACGTGCTGAAGGTTTAAGACGAAGGGTTTCTGCGCCGAGGGTTTCGGTCAGAATCCGAGCCGGGCTTCGGTTGCCCGGGTCACCGCCGGGTCGTCGCCGGTCAGCTCCACCCTGGCGTGCGCCTGCCGGCCGAAGCAGAACAGCAGGAGCTCCTGGGCCGTGCCGGTGACCTGCACCTTGGCGCCCTCCCGCGCCCCGCCGAGCGCGACCCCGCCGCCGGTGCGGCGCAGCACCAGCCGCACGGGCGAGCGGCGCAGCATGAGCCGGGCGCCCGCCGCCACCCGCTTCCAGATGAGCCGGTCGAGGTCGGCCGGCAGCTCGCGGGGCTCCCATCCGGGCTGGGCGCGGCGCACGTCCTCGTGGTGGACGAAGAACTCCAGCGTGTTGACCGCCGTGTCGAGGAAGGGCAGCAGCCCGTAGACGCCGCCCGGCCGGCGCACGATGCCCACCAGCTCGGGGTAGGGGTGCTTGGCCTTCAGGCCGTTCTGGACCGAGGCGGTGTAGCCCGCCAGCGCGGAGATCCCGATGCCGCCCATGGCGTCCGGCCGGCGCTCGCGCAGCACGAGGTGGGCGGCCAGGTCGTAGGTGTTCCACCTCTCGCACAGGGTGGGCGCGCCGGGGCCGAGCCGGTCGAACAGGTCGCAGAGCGCGGCGCGTTCGCCACGAGCGTGAGTCACCCGGCCAAGCCTACCTGTGGGAATAAGGAGCTGATCTGACGTGATAGGGACATAGATAGAAATTTCGACGTTTGAAGGGAAAAATACCGAGTGGCGAGCAAGGTCACCTCGGCCGTCATGCGTCAAGGGCTGCGTGTCCTTGGGGTGGCCATTCGCACGGAGAGAGCCGTGTTCGCGATGGCCGCGCTGGCCAGCGCGGTCTACGGCGGCATGACCGTCGCCTCCGCCTGGGCACTGGGCTGGGCGACGCAGAACGTGGTGCTGCCCGCCTTCGACCGGGGCGAGACCGCCGCCGGCGCCCTGTGGACCGGGGCCGCGCTCATCGTCGGCACCGCGCTGCTGAAGGCGATCGGCGTGGCCGGACGCCGCATCCTGGCCGGCGTCGTGCAGTACCGCATGCAGGCCAGGTCGCGCAGGGACGTGACCAAGCAGTACCTGCGGCTGCCGCTGTCCTGGCACCACCAGCACCCGACCGGGCAACTGCTGTCCAACGCCAGCGCCGACGCCGAGGCCGCCTGGGCGCCGCTCGCGCCGCTGCCGATGGCCGTCGGCGTGCTGGTCATGCTGTTCACCGCGGCCATCGCCATGGTCTTCACCGACCTCGTGCTCGCCCTGGTGGGCTTCCTGATCTTCCCGGCCATCGCCGTGCTGAACCTGATCTACCAGCGCAGGCTCAGCCCCCTGGCCACCCGCGCCCAGCAACTGCGCGCCGAGGTCAGCGAGATCGCCCACGAGAGCTTCGACGGCGCGCTGGTCATCAAGACCCTCGGCCGCGAGGAGCTGGAGACCGACCGCTTCCGCCGCCGCGCCCACGAGCTGCGCGACGCCAACATCGCCGTCGGCCGGGTGCGCGGGCTGTTCGACCCCATGCTGGAGGCGCTGCCCACGATCGGCGTGCTGGCCGTGCTCGGGGTCGGCGCGCTGCGCCTGTCCACGGGCGCGATCGACTCCGGCGACCTGGTGCAGGTCGCCTACCTGTTCACGCTGCTGGCCTTCCCGATCAGGGCGCTGGGCTGGGTGCTGGCCGAGCTGCCGCGCAGCGTCGTCGGCTGGCAGCGGGTGCAGGCCGTGCTCGACGCCGAAGGCTCCATGGACTACGGCGACACGCCGGTGGCCTCGTCCGGGCCCGCCGAGCTCAAGGTCGCCGGCGTGTCCTACGCCTACGGCCAGGCCGAGGTGCTGCACGACGTCACCTTCGACGTGCCGCCCGGCCGTACCGTGGCCCTCGTCGGGCCGACCGGGTCGGGCAAGTCGACGCTGGTGCAGCTTCTCGCCCGGCTCGTCGACCCCGCCTCCGGGCAGGTGCTGCTCGACGGCGTGGACGTGCGCGACCTGCCCTACGGCGCCATCGCCGCCTCCGCCGCGCTGGTGCCCCAGCAGACGTTCCTGTTCGACGACACCGTACGCGGCAACGTCGCGCTCGGCCTGGACACCGGCGACGAGGACGTGTGGGCGGCGCTGCGCCTGGCCCAGGCCGACGGCTTCGTCGGCCGCCTGGGCGACGGCCTGGACACCCGCGTCGGCGAGCGCGGCGCGTCGCTGTCCGGCGGCCAGCGCCAGCGCATCGCCCTGGCCCGCGCGGTCGTCCGCCGCCCGCGCCTGCTCATCCTGGACGACGCCACCTCCAGCGTGGACCCCCAGGTCGAGGCCAGAATCCTGCACGGGCTGCGGGACACCGCGCACGCCTCCACCGTCGTCGTCGTCGCCTACCGCATGGCCACCATCGCCCTGGCCGACGAGGTGGTCTACCTCGACCACGGCCGGGTCGTGGACCGCGGGACCCACGAGGAGCTGCTCGTACGCTGCCTCGGATACCGCAACCTGGTGACCGCCTACGAGCGCGAGGAGGCCGAACGGGCCGCCATCGACCTGGCCCCGGCCCAGGACGCCGAAGAGGAAGAGGAAGAGGTCAGCGCATGAGCGAGGCGCTCCAGGGCAACGTCGAGCGGTCCGCGCTGGCCACCATCTGGCACGGCCTGTCGCTCACCCCCGAGTTCCGCAAGGGGCTGGCCGGCACGCTGGGGCTGGCCGTCGTGGCGACCGTCGGCAAGATCATCGTGCCCGTCGCGGTGCAGCAGACGATCGACACCGGCATCAAGTCCGGCACGCCGGACCTGCCGTACATCACCCGGGCCGTCCTGGTGTGCGCCGCGGCGGTGGTGCTGACCGCGCTGGCCGGCTACATCATGAACGTGCGCCTCTACAAGGCCACCGAGTCCTCGCTGGCCAGCCTGCGCGTCCGCGGGTTCCGGCACGTGCACGACCTGTCGGTGCTCACCCAGAACAGCGAGCGGCGCGGCGCGCTGGTCTCGCGGGTCACCAACGACATCGACCAGATCAGCACGTTCATGCAGTGGGGCGGGTTGATGATCATCGTGGCGTTCGGCCAGCTCTTCGTGGCCAGCGTGCTCATGCTGGTCTACTCCTGGCAGCTCACGCTCCTGGTGTGGGCGTGCTTCGTCCCGCTGGTGATCGCGCTGCCGCGCTTCCAGCGGTTGTTGTCGCGGGCGTACACGACCGTGCGCGAGCGCACCGGCGACATGCTCGCCGCGGTCAGCGAGTCCGTCGTCGGCGCCGCCGTCATCAGGGCCTACGCCTCCGAGCGGCGCACCGCCGAACGCATCGACAGGTCCGTGGACGCCAACAGGGCCGCGCAGATCAAGGCCCAGACCATCGTGGGCTTCGTCTTCCCGCTGACCGAGATCGTGGCCGCGCTGGCCATCGCCGGGATCGTGCTGCTCGGGGTCAGGCTCGGGGTGTCCGGCGACATCACCGCGGGCAAGCTGGTGGCCTTCCTCTTCCTGGTCACGCTGTTCGTCTCGCCGCTGCAGACCGCCACCGAGGTGCTGAACGAGGCCCAGAACGCGGTGGCCGGGTACCGCCGCATCCTGGGCGTCCTGGACACCCCGCCGGACGTCGCCGACCCCGGTGAGAAGGGCGTGCTGCTGCCCCGGGGCCCGATCTCGGTGGCCTTCGAGAACGTGCACTTCTCCTACCCGGGCGGGCCGCCCGTGCTGCGCGAGGTCTCGCTGGAGATCCCGCCGCGCTCGCGGATCGCCGTCGTGGGCGAGACCGGGTCGGGCAAGACCACGTTCGCCAAGCTGCTGACCCGGCTCATGGACCCCGTCGGGGGCCGCGTCACCGTGGACGGCCACGACCTGCGCGACGTGCGCTTCTCCTCCCTGCGCGAACGCATCGTCATGGTCCCCCAGGACGGCTTCCTGTTCGACGGCACCCTGGAGGACAACGTCCGGTACGGCAGGCCGCCGGCGACCCGCGAGGAGATCCAGCTCGCGATGACCGAGCTCGGCCTGGCCGACTGGGTCGAGGGCCTGCCCGCGGGCCTGGACACGCCCGTCGGCCAGCGCGGCGAGTCGCTGTCGGCCGGGGAGCGCCAGCTCGTCGCCCTGGCCCGCGCCTACCTCGCCGACCCCGACCTGCTGCTGCTGGACGAGGCCACCTCGGCCGTCGACCCGGCCACCGAGGTGCGCCTGGCCCGCGCGCTGGAGGGCGTCACCAGGGGCCGTACCGCCGTCTCGATCGCCCACCGGCTCTCGACGGCGGAGAACGCCGACGAGGTGCTGGTGTTCGACGCCGGACGCCTGGTGCAGCGCGGCCCGCACGCCGAGCTGGTCAGCCGGCCCGGCGTCTACGCCGGTCTGCACGCCTCCTGGGTCTCGGCGGCACACTCCTAGCCAGGTGCGACGGTTTCCCGGTCGGGTGCGACGGCTTCTCGTCGAGCGCGGCGGCTCCTAGTCGAGGGCGGCGGCGAACGTCACGCTCGTGCCCGCCGGGCCGGACACGATCGTGATGTGGTCGCACAACATCCGGGTCAGCCACAGCCCCCGCCCGCGGAACTCCAGCCCCGCGGGCGGGCGCGCCTCGCCCATCCAGCCGGGCGGCAGCCCCGGGCCCTGGTCGGTGACCTCGCACCACAGCCGGCCCTCGCCCGACCACAACCGCAGCCGCCCCTGGCCGCCGCCGTGCAGGACGGCGTTGGTGGTGACCTCGTTGACCGCCAGCACGAAGTCCTCCAGCCGCCGCCCGCTCAGCCCTTCGTAGGCGGCCTGCTCGGCCACGGCCCTGCGCAGGAACGTGATGCGCCCGCGCGCGAAGGTCGCGCGGAGCACCTGCCTACCCATCGCCCACCCGGCGGACGACGACGTGCGTGTCGGCCCTGACCAGCCGGAGCACCCGGGCCACCCGCTCGGCGCAGACGACCACGGTCGAGCCATAGGGCCTGGCCGCGGCCGTGACGGTCAGCAGCCGGGCCGAGCCGGCGTCGATGAAGTCGAGGTGGGAGGCGTCGATCACGACCTGCCCCGGCTCCTTCTCCAGCGGCGACAGCACCGAGCCGAACGCCGGCCTGTTGGTGAGGTCGACGTCGCCCCACACCCGCAGCCCCGGCGGAGAGGAGGTGTTGGCGAAGCGCAGCAGGGCCTGCTCGGGGGCGATGGGGTGGACGGCGGTGGCCCGTTCGATGGCGTCGAGGGGGAACAGCTCGCGGTCGTACTGGCACACCGCGGCCAGCCAGCGCTCGCCGAACAGCTCGTTGGCCGCGGCCTCGAAGGCGGCCTGGGCCTGCGCGTCGCGCGCTCCCCAGGAGGCGTCGATCAGGGCGTAGACGCCGTGCTGGCCGTGCCTGCGCGCCCGGTAGTGGGCGTCGGCCAGGCCGTGCAGCAGGCGGTCGGGGTCGAGCCGGCCGTCGGTGAAGTGCGTCTCGGCACAGGAGAGGATCTCCACCTGCCCGGCGGCCTCGGCGTCGTCGAACCCGGGGATGAGCGGCGCCAGCCAGCCCCGGGTCTGCTCCGGGGTCTCCGCATGGGTGATGATCATCACCTTGGTCCGGCGGCGCAGCCCGTTGAGCGTGAACTGCCTGGTCGTCGTCATGCGCTGCCGGTCGCCCTCGAACGGCAGGCAGACGTGGTCCCCCAGATCCGGGTCGAGGACCGAGCCCGCGACGTGCACCACGATGTGTCCTCCCTAGCACGCGTCGCCTAGAAATTACCGTGATGCCCGCGATCACGTAGCGCGTTCTCGGCAAAACACACCGTTACCCGATGCGGGCCGGTGTACGTTTTCGGCGGGGCCGCCCAGGAAGGGTCGTGAAAGGCATGGGCGTGGACGTTCTGGAGACGACGCACAGCAGGCACGGGGAGATCGTGGTGGTCGGCCTCATGGGCGAGGTCGACGTCGACAACGTCGACCGGGTCAGGAGGTGCCTCGACGAGGCGGTGGAGGCGTACGGCCCGCGGCTGGTGGTCGACCTGACCGGGTTGACCTTCATCGACACCACGGGGCTCGGGGTGCTGGTACGCCAGCTCGCCGCGTTGCGCGACAGGAACGGCACGATGGCGCTGGTGGCCTCCGACGGCCAGGTGCTGCGACGGCTGCGCAGGACGAACCTGGCGGCCCTGTTCCCGATCCACGGCACCTTGTCCGAGGCGCTGGCCCAGCCGGAGGCGGGAGCACGAGGGCGGGCTGGTTGAATGGCAACATGTCCCTCGACCCCGAGATCGCCGCACGGCTGAAGCGCAACGCGGACGGCCTCGTGCCCGCCGTCGCCCAGCAGCACGACACCGGCGAAGTGCTCATGATGGCCTGGATGAACGACGAGGCGCTGCATCTCACGCTCACCACCGGCCGGGCCACCTACTGGTCGCGCAGCCGCGACGAGCTGTGGGTCAAGGGCGACACCTCCGGGAACGTCCAGCACGTCAAGAGCGTGGCCCTCGACTGCGACGGCGACACGATCCTGCTCAAGGTCGACCAGGTCGGCGCGGCGTGCCACACCGGCGACCACACCTGCTTCGACGCCGGCCTGATCGGTTAGGGCCGCGAGATGGCCTCCGACAACGGGCGGCGCGAGCTGTGGGCGTGGCTGGGGCTCACCGTCCTGGGCAGCTGCCTGGTGCTGCTGGCGGCCGGCCGGGGCTGGGTGCGGGTGCTCGGCGGGCAGGCCGCCGACGCCGTGGCGCCCACCGGCGGCGACCTGAGCCCCGTGCTCACGCCGCTGGGGCTGGCGGGGCTCGCGGGCGTGGTGGCCGTGCTGGCCACCAAGGGCGCCGGGCGCAGGGTCGTCGGCGTGCTGGTCGCGCTCTGCGGCGCGGGCGCGGCGGCGGGCACGTGGTCGGCGCTGGCCTCGGCCACCGTCACCGGCTGGCTGCGCGAGCACAACGCGATGCGCGCGATGGCCGGCCTGCCCTGGGAGCCGGTGCCGGCCTGGCCGGTCGTGGCCGGGCTCGGCGCGTTCCTGCTGCTGGCCGGCGGCGTGCTGGCCGTGGCGCGCGGCGGCAGGTGGACGGGCATGTCGGGCCGCTACGAGAGGGCCGCCGCCACCAGCGGAGACGGAACCGGCGACCGGGCTGACGACCGGGGCGGCGCGGTCGCGGCCTCCGCCCGCAGGGCCCATGACGACCGCGAGCTGTGGGACGCGCTCGACCGCGGCGACGACCCGACAGAGTCCCCGGATCGCCGTTGAGGTCGGTAGTCACGAAATCTCCACGGTTCTGAACCTGTGTCTGCTTGGCAAACCTTTTCTCAATAAGCTGCCGTTGCAACTCGCCGAGAACACAAGAGGAGCCAGGCTCATGAGCTACGGGGACCAGGGCGGCAGCGGGGGCTACGGCGCGCAGCCACCCGGCGGAGGCTACGGCCAGCAGCCGCCCACCGGCGGCGGCTACGGCCAGGGCCCGGGTCACGGCCAGCAGCCCCCGAGCGGCGGCTACGGTCAGCAGCCCCCGAGCGGCGGCTACGGTCAGCAGCCCCCCAGCGGTGGCGGCTATGGCCAGCAGCCCCAGAGCGGCGGCTACAACCAGCAGCCGCCCGGCGGTTACGGCTACAACCAGCAGCCGCCGAGCTACCCCCAGGAGCCCCTCGGCTACGGGCAGCAGCCGCAGCCCCCGAGCGGCGGCTACGCCCAGCCCGGCTACGGCCAGCAGGGTTACGGCCAGCCCGGCTACGGCCAGTACGGCGCCCCCCAGCAGCCCCGCTCCACCAACGGCATGGCGGTGGCCTCGCTCATCCTCGGCATCGTCGGCCTGGTCACCTGCGGCGCGACCAGCATCGTCGGCGTCATCCTCGGTCACATCGCGCTCAACCGCATCAAGCGCACGGGGGAGGAGGGCCAGGGCATGGCGATGGGCGGCCTGGTGACCTCGTACATCATGGTCGTGCTCTTCGTGCTGCTCTTCCTGCTGTGGGGCGGGGCCCTGCTGACCCTGATCGGCCTCGGCTCGGCGGCCTCCGTCAGCGACTACTCGTGAACGGACGGGGCGCAGCGTGACGCCCCGCTTGCGGTGTGATTACGAATTGTCCGCAACGTGGGCGTTAGTCCACGTAGGGGATGCTTTCTCGCTAGGCTGCCGCGCGCAACTCGCTTCACGATGACGACATGAGGAGTCATGAGCATGAGTTACGGAAACCAGGGCGACGGTGGTTACGGCGCCCAGCCGCCCGGCGGCGGTTACGGCCAGCAGCCGCCGAGCGGTGGTGGCGGTTACGGCCAGCAGCCGCCCAGCGGTGGTGGCGGCTACGGCCAGCAGCCCCCCAGCGGTGGCGGTTACGGCGGCGGCTACGGCCAGCAGCCCCCGAGTGGCGGCGGCTACGGCGAGCAGCCCCCCGGTGGTTACGGTCAGCAGCCACCGAGCAGTGGCGGCTACGGCCAGCCCCCCGGTGGCGGTTACGGGCAGCCGCCCGGTGGTTACCCCGGTGGCGGCTACGGCCCCGGTGGCGGCGGCACCCCGCCGGACAACCAGCTGGTCCCGGCGATCCTCACCACCCTGTTCTGCTGCCTGCCCCTCGGCATCGTGGCGATCGTGAAGTCGTCGCAGGTCAACTCCAAGTGGCAGGTCGGCGACTACCAGGGCGCCATGCAGGCCGCCGAGGAGGCCAAGACCTGGTGGAAGCGCAGCCTGATCTTCGGCATCATCGCCATCGTGCTGCTCATCATCTTCTACGTGGTGGTGTTCGTCCTGCTCGCCGCCTCCACGAGCAGCTACGGCTCTTACTGACGGACGGGGACACCGAGAGCATGAACATCGCAACAACCGGGCGGCGGGGGACGAGACGGCTGAAGGGCCTGCTCGCGCCGCTCGGTGTTGCGGCCGCGGCGGGGGCCGTGTTCGGCGTGGTCGGCGTGGTCGACCCCAACCAGCCCGGCCACTACCCGACCTGCCCGTTCCTGTGGGTCACCGGCCTCTACTGCCCGGGCTGCGGCACGCTGCGCACCATCCACGCGCTGGCCCACCTCGACCCGGTGGCCGCCCTCGGGCTCAACCCGCTGGCCGTGGCCATGATCCCGTTCCTGCTGTTCTGGTGGGGGCGGTGGGTCGTACGGGCCTGGCAGGGCAGGCCGCGGCGAACCACTCTGGCGCATCCGGCGTGGCTGTGGGCCTTCATCGGGGTCGTGATGGTCTACTGGGTCGTCCGAAACCTTCCCTTCGGGGCGTTCCTCGCGCCCTAGTACGGGTCCTGTGGCGAGGTGACCCCGGTGGGGCCGATACCATCGCAGGACAAGGCCGAGAGCGGACGCGAGGCGAACTCTCTGCCACCCCCACTGTCAACCGGAGGGACCCCAAGCGCGTGAGTGAGCGGACGGAAGGACCGAGTGTCCTCGACGACATCCTCGAAGGGGTGCGCGCCGATCTCGCCGCACGTCAGCAGGCCGTGTCGATCGACGAGCTCAAGCGGCGAGCCGAGCGGGCCCAGGGGCCCCGAGACGCGATGGCCGCACTCGGGGGTGACAGGATCTCGGTGATCGCCGAGGTCAAGCGGTCGAGCCCGTCCAAGGGCGCGCTCGCCGCCATCGCCGACCCCGCCGCGCTGGCGGCCGACTACGAGGCCGGCGGGGCCCACGTGATCAGCGTGCTGACCGAGCGGCGCAAGTTCGGGGGCAGCCTGGAGGACCTGGCGGCCGTCCGCGCCCGCGTCGACATCCCCATCCTGCGTAAAGACTTCATCCTCACCTCCTACCAGCTCTGGGAGGCCCGGGCCCACGGCGCCGACCTGGCGCTGCTGATGGTCGTCTGCCTGGAGCAGGAGGCGCTGGTGTCGCTGATCGAGCGGGCCGAGTCCATCGGGCTCACCCCGCTGGTCGAGGTGCACACCGAGGAGGAGCTGGAGCGGGCGGTCGCCGCCGGGGCACGGGTCATCGGGGTCAATGCGCGTAATTTGAAGACTCTTGAGGTCGACCGTGACGTCTTCGCCAAGCTGGCGCCGAAGATTCCGGATAATGTGATCAAGATCGCCGAGTCGGGCGTGCGCGGCCCGCACGACCTGCTCGCCTACGCCAGGGGTGGCGCCGACGCCGTCCTGGTGGGGGAGAGCCTGGTCACCGGCAAGGATCCGCGCAAGGCGGTGGAGGCGCTGGTGACCGCCGGCGCTCACCCGTCGACGCGCCCCGACCACTCAGCAGAGGGATAGCAGTGGCTAACGAAGGCTCCATCCTCAGCGCCGCCGACCTCGATGGCGGCGCCGCGTACGGCAACGACCCCGACCTGCACGGCAAGTTCGGCATCTTCGGCGGCCGCTACGTGCCCGAGGCGCTCATCCCGGCGCTCGACGAGGTGGCCGCCGTCTACGAGAAGGCCAAGACCGACGCGCAGTTCCTGCGCGAGTTCGACCACCTGCTGCGCACCTACGCGGGCCGGCCGACCACGCTGACCGACGTGGCTCGCTTCAGCGAGGAGGCCGGCGGCGCGCGCGTCGTGCTCAAGCGGGAGGACCTGACCCACACGGGCGCCCACAAGATCAACAACGTGCTCGGCCAGGCGTTGCTGACCAAGCGCCTGGGCAAGAAGCGGGTGATCGCCGAGACCGGCGCCGGCCAGCACGGAGTGGCCACCGCCACCGCGGCCGCCCTGCTCGGCCTGGAGTGCGTCATCTACATGGGCGCCGTCGACTGCGAGCGCCAGGCGCTCAACGTGGCGCGGATGAAGCTGCTCGGCGCCACCGTGGTGCCGGTCCACAACGGTTCCAAGACGCTGAAGGACGCCATCAACGAGGCGTTCCGCGACTGGGTGACCAACGTCGACACCACTCACTACCTGTTCGGCACCGTCGCCGGCCCCCACCCGTTCCCCGAGATCGTGCGCGACTTCGCGCGCATCATCGGCGTCGAGGCCCGCCGCCAGATGCTGGAGCTGACCGGCAAGCTGCCCGACGCGGTGTGCGCGGCGGTCGGCGGCGGCAGCAACGCCATCGGCATCTTCCACGCCTTCATCGGCGACGAGGGCGTGGCCCTGCACGGCTACGAGGCCGCCGGTCACGGCCTGGAGAGCGGCGAGCACGCGCTCACCCTCACCGCCGGTTCGGTGGGCGTGCTGCACGGCTCGCGCACGTACGTGCTGCAGGACGACGAGGGCCAGACGATCGAGTCCCACTCGATCTCGGCCGGGCTCGACTACCCGGGCGTCGGCCCCGAGCACGCCTGGCTGAAGGACTCCGGCCGCGCCACCTACCACGGCGTCACCGACGACGAGGCCATGGCGGCGTTCGCGCTGCTGGCCAGGACCGAGGGCATCATCCCGGCCATCGAGTCCTCCCACGCGCTGGCGGGCGCGCTGAAGCTGGGCCGCGAGCTCGGTCCCGAGTCGACGATCCTGGTCAACCTGTCCGGGCGCGGCGACAAGGACATGGGCACCGCGATGAAGTACTTCAACCTCTGACGCCCTCGCCCGCGCGGCGCGGAACACCCTGAGACGGCCTGCGGCAGGGCATCATGGGTGGGACTCGACCTTCGAAACGGACAGACATGACGACTCTTCAGACGGTTTTCGCCAAGGCGAAGGCGGACAACCGGGCCGCGCTCGTCGGCTACCTGCCTGCCGGCTTCCCGTCCAAGGACGGTGCGATCGCCGCCGCCGCGGCCCTGGTCGAGGCGGGCTGCGACGTCATCGAGATCGGCCTGCCCTACTCCGACCCGCTGATGGACGGCCCGACGATCCAGGACGCGGTGCACCGCTCGCTGGTCAACGGCACCCGCATCGCCGACGTGATGCGCACGGTCGAAGGGGTCGCCGCCACGGGGGCCGCCACGCTCGTCATGACGTACTGGAACCCGATCGACCGCTACGGCGCCGACCGGTTCGCCCGCGACCTGGCCAACGCGGGCGGCGTGGGCACGATCACGCCCGACCTGACGCCGGAGGAGTCCGAGCCGTGGCGCCGGGCCTCGGCCGAGGCGGGCATCGACACGGTGTTCCTGGTGGCGCCCAGCTCCACCGAGGAGCGCATCAAGGCCGTGGTCGACTGCTGCACCGGCTTCGTCTACGCCGCCTCGTTGATGGGCGTCACGGGCGCCAGGGAGAGCGTCAACTCCGCGGCCGAGGGCCTGGTCAAGCGCACCCGCGAGCACACCGACCTGCCCGTGTGCGTGGGCCTGGGCGTCGGCACGGGCGCGCAGGCGGCCGAGGTGGCCCGCTACGCCGACGGCGTGATCGTGGGGTCGGCGTTCATCCGCCGCATCCTCGACGCGCCTGACGAGGCCGCGGGCCGTGAGTCGATCATGGCGCTGGCCGGCGACATGGCGCGCGGCGTGCGCCGCTGACCCTCATCGTGGCGAAGGCGCGTCCCCTGGGTGGGGGCGCGCCTTTTCGTCGTGCTCATCTCGGAGGCGCCGAGCGGGGTGGCGGAGGTCAGCCCAGGTCGGCGGTGGTGCGGAGGTCCAGTGTCCGGCCCACCTGGTCGAGTTCGAGTACGACGATCTCGTTCGTCCCGGCGCGCAGCAGCGGGGCCGGGACGTAGAGGGTGCGCTGCGGGCCGCGGTCCCAGTAGCGGCCCAGGCAGAAGCCGTTCACCCAGACGTACCCCTTGCCCCAGCCGGGCAGTGCCAGGAACGTGTCGGCGGGTTCGTCCACCTCCAGGAGGAAGCGGAAGAACGAGCGCGGCCCGGCGTCCGCGCCGTCGGCGAACGGCACCGCCGAGACGTCCTCCAGCGGGATCGGCCGCGCGCTCCACCCGTTCAGGTACTGCTGGTGGTGCAGCACCCCACCGGTCAGGCCCTTGCTCTCACCGGTCAGCGGCCCGTAGTTCGTCCGTCCCATCGACTCCACCAGCAGCTCCACCGTGGCGGGGCCGGACACCGACACCTCGGGCTCCTCGGCGTCGCGCTCGAACACCCCGGCGAGCCGGCCGTCCACGAGCACGTGCGCCCGGTCACGCAGCCCGGGCAGCCTCAGCCGGTACGCGCCCCGCGGCCCCGGCACCTGCCCCCGGTACAGCACCAGGCCGTGCTCCAGCCCCAGCTCCTCGAACGACGGCGGCACCGGCGCATGCGTCTCGGGCCCCGCCACCGCCTCCAGCGCCTCCAGCAGCGGCACCGACTGTACGGGCCGCAGCGTCGCCGGCGGCAGCACATCCGGGACCGGCGGCACCGCGGGCGGCTCGCCCGTGTACCGCGACAGCACCTCGCGGAAGCGCCAGAACTTCTCGGTCGGCGCCCCGCGCTCGTCGATCGGCGCGTCGTAGTCGTAGGAGGTCACGGTCGGCCGCCAGTCGCCCATCGCCCGCTCGCCGGCCTGGTTGGCGCCCGCCCGGGCGCCGAAGTTGGTGCCGCCGTGCGCCATGTACAGGTTCACCGACGCGCCGAGTTCGAGGATGCGCTCCAGGACGGCGGCCGCGTCGCCGGCGTCCCTGGTCATGTGCTTGTGGCCCCAGTGGTCGAACCAGCCGCACCAGAACTCCATGCAGAACGGCGGGTCGTCAGGCCGGTGCTCGCGCAACGCGGCGAACGCCCGGTCGGGGTCGGAGCCGAAGTTCACCGTGGCCAGCACGCCCGGCAGGGTGCCGCCGGTCAGGTACCAGTCGGCGGGGCCGTCGGAGGTGAACAGGGGCACCTCGACGCCCCGGGACGTCAGGCCGTCCGCCAGGTGGCGGAGGTAGGCCTGGTCGCTGCCGTAGGAGCCGTACTCGTTCTCCACCTGGACCATGATCACGTTGCCGCCGCGGGTCACCTGCCGCTCGGCGACCTGCGGGAGCAGCCGGTCGAAGTAGCGGTCCACGTGGCCCAGGTACTCGGGGTCGGAGGTCCTGACCCGGCCGGTGAGCCAGGTGGGCAGGCCGCCGTTGTCCCATTCGGCGCAGATGTACGGCCCCGGCCGCACGATCGCCAGCAGCCCCTCCTCGGCCGCCGCGTCCAGGAACGCGCCCAGCTCCTCCATCCGGCGGAACTCGCCCCTGCGCGGCTCGTGCAGGTTCCACGGCACGTACGTCTCGACCGTGTTCAGGCCCATCGCCCGCAGCATCGCCAGCCGGTGCCGCCACTGCCCGGGATGCACCCGGAAATAGTGCATGGCCCCCGACAACACCCTGAAGTCCGCGCCGTCGAGCCGGAACACTCCGTTCTCGACCGAGAAAACACCCATAACTCTTCCTCCGGTAGGATTTCGCGCCCCGCATCCTGGCCGAGACCGCAGGTCAGCGGCCATGGACAAACCCAGTCAATCTGTTGGACTCACCCGCGGAGACCGCATGACGCCGCCCTACGACAAGTGGATGCGCTACCTCACCCCCGGCCCCGCCCACCGGGGGCTCGGCCTGGTGTGCCTCGGCGTCGGGCGCCAGGAGGGGCGGCTGCCCACGGTCGGGCCGCGTACCCTGCAGCACCACGTCGCCGTCCTGGTCACCGCGGGCCGCGGCTGGTTCTCCCAGGCCGACGGGCCCGTCGTGGACGTCGTGGCACCGGCCGTCATCTGGCTCCTGCCCGGCGTGTCCCACCACTACGCGCCCGACGAGGCCGGCTGGGACGAGTGGTTCGTCGACTTCGCAGGCCCCTCCGCCGCCGTCTACCAGGACCTGGGCTTCGTGGACGCGGACAACCCGGTCACCCCCCTCACCACGGCCGAACCGGCCGCCCACGCCATCGGCCGCATCGCCCAGGCGTGCCGCAGGGGCGGACCGTACCTGGAGGTGGAGACCTCGGCCATCGTGCACGAGGTCCTGGTCGCCCTCAGGCGCGCCCGCGCCGACGAGGACCCGTACGGCGACCCGGTGCTGGCCGGGCTGGCCAGGGACGCCTGCCTGCCGGTGCCGGTGGCCGAGCACGCCAGGCGCCTCGGCATGCCGCTGACCGAGCTGCGCCGCGCCGTACGACGGCTGGCCGGGTGCAGCCCCAAGGACTACGTGCTGTCCATCAGGCTCAACCGGGCCAAGGATCTGCTGGCCACCACCGACCTGCCCGTGGCCGCCGTGGCCCGGCGCGTCGGCTATGCCGACCCGGCGTATTTCACCAGGTTGTTCACCCGCCGCGCCGGTCTGCCGCCCAGCGAATTCCGGACGCAGCAGTATCGTGGACTTCCTACCATGAAGTGAACGGGACTCTGTCTTAGCCGACCCTTATCCCGAGCGTGATCGGATGATGTCCCGGTACTGTGCGCATTCCCGGCGCAGAGAAAGAGGAGATCATCCGTGGTCGCGTCACAACCGTCACGCAACGGCAGAACGGCGATACCCTGGGTGACGACCGTCGCCCGGCTGATCCTGGGGGGCGTGCTGATCGCGGCGGGCGCGCTGAAGATCGGCAACCCGTCCGACTCGGTGGTCGCGGTCAAGGCGTACCAGTTGCTGCCCGAGTCGATCGCCGAGATGGTGGGCTACATCCTGCCGATCCTGGAGATCGTCGTCGGCGTGCTGCTGGTCGTCGGTCTGCTGACCAGGGTGGCCGCGGTGATCGCCGCGCTGCTCATGTTCGCCTTCGTGTTCGGCATCGCCTGGGCCTGGGCGCACGGCCTGCGGATCGACTGCGGCTGCTTCGGCGGCGGCGGCCAGCTGGAGTCAGGACAGGAGCCGGCCTATCTGCTCGACATCCTGCGCGACTTCGGCCTGGTGCTGCTCGGCGCGTGGACGGTCCGCTTCCCGCCGGGACGGTTCGCCCTCGACGGGGCGCTCGGACTGGCGGGTGCCGAGGAAACAGGTGACGAGGAACCAGGTGACGAGGAGATCGAGGATGAGCAAAGCCCAGCGCACCAAGTCTGACCGGAACATGTCGGCGCGCGACAAGATCAGAGAGCAGCAGGCCGCCGCACGCGCCCAGGAGCGGCGCAAGAAAGTGGTGACCTACACGACCGCCGCGGTGGTCGCGGTGGCCGCCGTCGGCCTCGGCGCCTGGTACACCATCAGCTCCTCCAAGTCGGAGGAGGCCGGGGCCGGGCTCGCGCCGATCACCGTGCAGCCCGACGGCAGCGCCGTGATGGCCCAGGCGGGCGTGACCCAGCCGGTGGTCGACATCTACGAGGACTTCCAGTGCCCGGTCTGCAAGGAGCTGGAGCGCGTCAGCGGCCAGACCTTCAAGAACCTGGCCGCCGAGGGCAAGGCCAAGGTCGTCTTCCATCCCATCACGATCTTCTCCAGGGAGCCGACGAAGGGCAACTCCGTGCGCGCGGCGGCGGCCGCCCGCTGCGTGGCCGACGGCAAGCAGTGGATGGCCTTCCACGACCTGATCTACAAGAACCAGCCGGCCGAGACCGTCGAGGGCTTCAAGACCGACCAGCTCGTCACGTGGGGCAAGGAGGCCGGTGTCACCTCGCCCGATTTCGAGAGTTGCGTCACGTCCCAGAAGCACGCGCCCGCCGTGCTGACCGACAGTGCGAAGATCATGGAGAAGCAGGCGATCGAGGGCACGCCCACCGTGAAGCTCAACGGCACCAGCATCGGCGAGGCGGCGTTCTCGCCGCAGCAACTTCGCGATGCGGTCACGAAGGCCGCCAAGTAGCCGCAGGCTGCGCTACCCTCACCTGACATGCCCCTAGCCTCGATTCCCAGCCCTTCCCAGGGGGTCTGGTATCTCGGAATCATCCCGATCCGGGCCTATGCACTGTGCATCGTGCTCGGCGTCGTCGTCGCCGTATGGCTGAGCGAGCGGCGTTGGGTCGCTCGCGGCGGCCAGAAAGGGACGATCATCGACATCGCCGTCCCCGCGGTGATCTTCGGCCTGATCGGCGGTCGGCTCTACCACGTCATCACCGACTGGCAGACCTACTTCGGCAGCCGTGCGATCAAGGAGCCGTACCAGGCCCTGTTCATCTGGGAGGGCGGTCTCGGCATCTGGGGCGCGATCGCGCTCGGCGGGGTCGGCGTGTGGTGGGCCGTGCGCAAGCGCGGCATCTCCATGAGCGCCGTCGCCGACACGGTCGCGCCGGGCATCGCCTTCGCGCAGGCCATCGGCCGCTGGGGCAACTGGTTCAACCAGGAGCTCTACGGCAGCCCGACCACGCTGCCGTGGGGCCTGGAGATCGACGTCGACCACGGCGGCGAGCCGGGCGTCCTGTACCACCCGACCTTCCTGTACGAGTCGCTGTGGGACGTCGCGCTCGGCTTCCTGCTCATCCTGGCGGGCAAGCGGTTCGCGCTGCGGCACGGGCGGCTGTTCGCCCTCTACGTCGCGGGCTACACGCTCGGCCGCTTCTGGATCGAGGGGCTGCGCATCGACCCGGTCGGCGGGGTCGACCACGCGGTGACCTTCCTCAGCCTGCGGCTCAACCAGTGGACGTCCATCGTGCTGTTCGTCGGCGCGCTGGTCTACCTCTGGCTGACCAGGAACAAGGACACCGAGGAGAGGGTCGTGCCGCTCGACCTGACGGTGGATCCGGCGCACGAGAGCGGCCAGGCCGACCCGGGCTCGTCCGACGCGCCGGCCGCGGTCGTGGCCGAGCGCCCGGAGGAGGACGACGGCCCGGCCACCTCGGCCGGGGACGAGCCCTCCGGCGCCGCCCCCGACACCCACGGCGACGCCGACGCCGACGCGGACGCCGAGTCCGCGACGAAGGAGACGAACCCGCGATGACCGGCGGCGCGGAGATCCACCATCGCCATCGCGACGTCAGCGGGGGCTGGTTGCGGCCCTCGGTGTTCGGCGCGATGGACGGCCTGGTGTCGAACTTCGCGCTCATCGCCGGTGTCGCGGGCGGCACCACCAGCACCAAGGTCGTCGCCCTCAGCGGCGTGGCCGGGCTGGCGGCCGGAGCCCTGTCCATGGCGGGCGGCGAGTACGTCTCCGTGGCCAGCCAGCGCGAGCTGGCCCAGGCCGAGATCGCCGTGGAGAAGCGGGAGCTCGCGGGCAACCCGGAGGCCGAGCTGGCCGAGCTGGCTCAGTCCTTCGTGGACAAGGGGGTGGAGCCCGAGCTGGCCACCGCGGTTGCCACGCAGATCTCCCGTAACCCCGAGCGGGCCCTTGAGGTCCACACCCAGAACGAGCTGGGTGTCGTTTCCGGCGCGCTGCCCTCGCCGAAGGTGGCGGCGGTGTCGTCGTTCGTGTCGTTCAGTGTGGGGGCGGTGCTGCCGCTCCTGCCGTACTTGTTCGGAGTCGAGGGGCTTACCGTGTCGGCCGTGGTGTCGTGCGCGGCGTTGTTCGGGGCGGGCGCGCTGGTGTCCGCCGTGACGGCGCGCAGCTGGTGGTACTCGGGGTTGCGTCAGCTCGTGGTGGGCGCGGTCGCGGCGGGGATCACGTTCGGGCTGGGCAAGTTGATCGGGGCGTCGGGACTGTGAGATCGGGACGACGCTCCGGGTCCGGTTCCGGCTCCGGTGGCCCTGGCGATCCCGGCGGCGCTTCCGGCACCGGCGGTTCTGCGGGCACTTCTGGCATTTATGGCGGTTCAGGTGGTGTCGGCGGCGGTGGTGTCGGCGGCGGTGGCGTCGGCCGTGGCGGCGGTGCCGCCGCAGGCGCTTCCGGTGGCGGTGCTTCCGGTGGTGGCGCTTCTGGCGTCGGTCGTTCCGGTGGCATGGGAGGAGGGCGTGGCGGGCGTGGATCGGGGTCCGGGAGGGCCCGCCGCCGTTCCGCCGCCCGCGCCGCCGAGGCCGTGCCGCCTGAGCAGCAGGTGAGCGGTGGCGAGGGGGGCCAGGACCTCTGGGCGGCCCGCCGCGCCGCCCGCCCCCAACAGCCCCCGGACGCGGGCTGGGCATCCCGCCCGTCCGCCCCCCAAGGGCCCGACACCGCATGGCCCCCGCACACCGCCCCCCAAGGACTCGACGGCCCGTGGCCCTCGCACACTGCCCCGCAGGGCCCCGATGGCCCGCGGTCCCCGCACATCGCCCCTCAGGGCTCGGACGCGCAGTGGGCAGCTCAGGGGTCGGACGCGCAGTGGGCGGCTCGCCCCGCCTCACAGGGGTCAGATGCCCAATGGCCTGCTGGTTCCGGCTCTCAGGGGTCGAACGCGCAGTGGGCCGCCGGGTCTCAGTGGTCGGATGCTCAATGGGCGGCTCAGGCCGATTCGCAGGGTTCTGATGCTCAGTGGGCGGCTCGTCCCGCCGGCGAGGCCGCCGCGCCGCGTGGGCGACGTTCGCGCGGGAGACGTTCCCAGGACGGCGCGGAGGCGTCCAGGGGCAGGCGTTCCCAGGAGGGCGGGGAAGGGGCTCACGGGCGGAGGCGTGCGTCCGACAGCGATGACGCCGTCTGGGCCGCGAGCATGGACGACCTGGCGGAGGCCGCCCGGTCGGGCCGTCGCGCCGCGGCGACGGACACCGGTGAGCAGCCCCGGCAGGGACGGCGCGGCGCCGCCGCGGACGGTGACGAGCAGGCCGACGGTTTCGGGGCCTTCGGGGCGACGGGAGCGTCGCGGCCGTCCGGGGAGCAGGCGGAGCCGGCGACCGGCTCCGGGACGCGCAAGCGGCGCCGGACGCCGCGTTCCGACTGGCAGTTCCCGGTGCTCACCGAGTGGGGCCTGCGCCCCGATCAGCAGCGGCTGATCGTCATCATCGCCACGGTCATCGGCGTCGTCGCGGGCGCGACGGGGCTGGTGGCGGTCGTCAGCTCGCTCGGCGACTACACCCCAGAGCGCCAGGCCAACGCCGCCGTCCTGGGCCCGGACGCCGCCTTCCCCGTGTCCTACCAGGGCTGGAGCTCGCCCAAGCTGTTCGCCTCCCTGGCCGACAGGAGCAAGGACAGCCGCGACCTCACCGAGAAGGAGGTGTTCGCGCAGAGCGAGCTCGCGGTCTCCAAGAAGCTCAAGCTCAAGCTCGCCGCCAAGCGCATCGACGCCGACTGCTCGGCCGCCCTGTGGGGCACGACCCTGCTGGAGAAGGTGTCCGACGCCGGCTGCCTCCAGGCGGCCCGCGGCCTGTACACCAGCTCCGACGGCCGTTACGTCGGTCAGTACACGCTGCTCAACCTCAAGGACGGCCAGTCGGCCGGCGAGCTGGTCGAATCCCTGAAGACCCTCTACCGGGGCGGCTGGGCACGCCCTCTGACGTCCTCGAAGGCGTCCTTCCCGGCGGGCGGTTACTCCGAGGGCGGCGGTTACGCGCTCGGGCACTACGTCGGGCTCGTCTGGATCGGCAAGACCGACGGCCTCGACCCCACCGCCAAGGACGACTTCGTCTCCGTCACCCTGGCGCTGCGCGGCGCGGAGAAGTCCGTCTACCGCCGGGTCGTCGCGATCACGGGACCGGCCTCGTGACCTCCGCTCACGCGGACGGGACCGCCGGAGCGCCGTCCAGGAGGTCGCGTCGTGCGGTCGTCGTGGCCGGGGTGGCCTTGGGGGTTCTGGCGGTCGCGGTGGCCGGGTGGTTGTGGCTGCGTCCGGGGGAGCCGCGGCCGGCCGCCTTCCGGGGCGAGCCCACCTCGGACTTCTACGCGGCCGTCGACTCCCGCCGGGCCGACGCCGCGCCGCTGACCGTGCAGGAGGTCTTCACCGCCCAGACCGAGACGCTCGGCTCCCTGCGGCGGCTCTCCACGCAGGAGCACGCCGACTGCGACGAGGTCCTGTGGGGCGCCTCGGCGGCCGGGTGCACGCAGGTGCTGGGGGCCGCGTACGAGGGCGGCGGGCTGGCCGGGCAGTTCGCCATCTTCAACCTGCCCGACGGGCGCGCGGCCGACGCGCTGGTGGCCGCCCTCGGCAAGGACGGCTTCGTCCGCCAGGACGCCGCGTTCGACGCCGCCCGCAGCCGTGCCCAGGCGCGTGCCATGGGCCACTACGTGACGGTGAGCTGGGCGGGCGGAACGGCCTCCGCCGACGACCTGGTCACCGCACTCGTCGCCCTCGACGGCCTCGGCCGCGTGGTCCAGAACCGCATCCTCGCCGCCACCTGACCGCCCGCTGTCTGTCCCGTCGAAGGGGTCAGGGGGTGGTCGTGGTGAGGGCGGTGACGGTGGTGGAGACGGCGGCCGGGAGGCCGGTCAGGCGGTGGAGGGGCGCTTCCAGGGGGGTCAGGTCGTCGGACCAGGGAGCGGTCTGGCGGATGAGGGCGCGGGCCTCGTTCTTGGTGAGGGCCGTGCCCTGGTCGCGGGCCGCCGCGATGAGCGCCTCCCGCCAGGTGTTGGCCAGCTTGGCGTGGCCGTTGTCGAGGATCCGGCGCAGCACCGCGTCGGCCGCTCCGGCGGGCTGCGGACGGCGTACGGCGTCGAGCGCCCCGCCCGTGCGGCGCGACTCGTAGACGGCGGACAGCGCGTCGGGCAGCGGCGGCAGGTCGGCCCCCCACACGCGTACGTGCGTGGCGCGGGTGGCGAGCAGCACGCGGGGCAGCGCGGCCTCCAACCCGGGCGGCAGCGCGACGGCCACCCGCTCGGCGGCCGCCGCGTAGGGCTTGGCCAGCCAGGTCGACAGCCGCACCCGCGGCTGGGCCGCCTCCTTGGGCCACTCGCCCACCAGCAGGTCGGCCTCGAACCCGGCCAGATCGGGCGCCGCGTGCGCGGCGGGGGCCGACTCGACCGACTGGGGGCCCTGCGTGTAGATGGCCGTGGCCTGACGGCCCAGCCGGGCGTTCACCGCCGGGCGGGTCTTGCTCGTGGGCCGCAGCAGGTAGAGATCGGCCGCCGACCCGATCGCCTCCGCCCCGAAATATCTATTGAAATCAGGGTAAATCGCCTCGTAGGTGAGGTTGAGCTCCGACAACGCCTGCTGGACCTTGAAGGCCAGCATCGGCGTACGCTCGCTGGCGCCGTACGCCACCAGCACCCGCCCGTCGTCCTTCAGGCCCTCCAGGGCGCGCGCCGCGAACAGCCCGATGCCCTCCGGCGTGTACGGCGGGTCGGTGAACGCCAGATCGTGCTCCCGGGCCGAGGCCGGCAGCCCCAGCCGCAGGTCGGCCCAGCGGGTGCGGACCCCGAGCCCCTGCTCGTCGATGTAGGCCAGGATGCGCTCGTCGACGTCGACCACCGTGACGTCGGTCTCGGGATGGACCAGCTTGACGGCCAGCGAGGTCAGGTCGTGGTCGCCGACGCACAGCAGCCGCGCCCCCGGCAGCCAGAACCGCGCCCCGAGCAGCAGCGCGCGCCGCAGCGCCGTCTCCGGCGTGGCCGAGACGTGGTCGATCACGTGGCGGGCCCGCGGCGCGCCCGCGACCAGCACGGTCAGGCGTTCGAGCGCGTCGGGGTAGTGGGGGAGCAGGTGGGCCACCGGGTCCTCGGGAGGCGGCGCCATGGCCAGCAGGTCCTGGTAGGCGGGCGTGTCGCCCGGAGCCACCCGGAACCGGTCGCCCGAGCGCTCCAGGCGCACCTCGCGCAGCAGGGCCTCGATCGTGCGCCTGGAGGTGGCGGTCTGCCTGACCAGGTCGGCCAGGGACCACCACTGGCCGTCGCACAGGAGGGTGAGGGCGTGCCGCAGCCGCCTGCCGTCGACCCCGGCCTCGGCGAGAAGGCGCTCCACCCCGTCACGATCCATGCGCCAACCCTATCGAGGGGCGGGGCCGGCTCCGGCCGTCCGCCGGGTGGGCCGGGGCCGTTCGGGAGGAGCTTCAGGGGTCTGTGAGGGCCATGGGGCGGCAGGGGTGTGACCTGGGAATTCTCATGGCCTGGTCCGGGGTTTGGGATGGCGGGTTCGGATGCTGGAACCGTGCGCAATGTTCGCAATGCGGACGCGGCGGGCACCATTCCGGCAGCGTGCGGTAATCTCTACCCACGATATGCAGCAGGGCCAACGTCGTCCCCGCCTGTAGAGCAGTTCTTGACAGACGAAGACGACGGGAGGGATTCAATGCCTGCTGCCCACCTCGGATTCCCCGAGCCTCAGGGCCTCTACCACCCCGCCAACGAGCATGATGCCTGCGGTGTCGCCATGGTCGCGGACGTCGCCGGACGCCGGGGGCACACGATCGTGGTCAAGGCGCTGACGGCGTTGTGCAATCTCGACCACAGGGGAGCCAAGGGTAGCGAGCCGGACACCGGCGACGGAGCCGGGATCCTGACGCAGATCCCCGATGGGTTCTACCGCGCGGTCGTGCCGTTCGCGCTGCCCGAGGCCGGCGCGTACGCGACCGGCATCGCCTTCCTGCCGGCCGACGAGCAGGCCAGGGGCGTCGCCACCGGCCTGATCGAGGAGATCGCGGCCGAGGAGGGCCTCACGGTGCTGGGCTGGCGGGACGTCCCCGTCGACCGCGCCCTGCCGGGCCCGAGCGCCCGCGCCGTCATGCCGCACTTCGCCCAGCTCTTCGTGGCGAGCCCCGGCGGCGAGCAGGGCCTCGACCTCGACCGGCTGGCCTTCTGCCTGCGCAAGCGGTCCGAGCACGAGGCCGACGTCTACTTCCCCTCGCTGTCGGCCCGCACGGTGGTCTACAAGGGGATGCTCACGCCCGATCAGGTCGAGCCGTTCTTCCCCGACCTGAGCGACGAGCGCTACGAGAGCGCGATCGCGTTGGTGCACTCGCGCTTCTCCACCAACACGTTCCCCAGCTGGCCGCTGGCCCACCCCTACCGGTACGTGGCGCACAACGGCGAGATCAACACCGTCAAGGGCAACCGCAACTGGATGCGGGCCCGCGAGGCGATGTTGTCCTCCGCCCACATCCCGGGCGACATCTCCAGGCTCTTCCCGATCTGCGACCCCGACGGCAGCGACACCGCCAGCTTCGACGAGGCCCTGGAGCTGCTGCACATCGGCGGCCGGAGCCTGCCGCACGCGGTGCTGATGATGATCCCCGAGGCGTGGGAGAACCACACCGAGATGGATCCGGCGCGCCGCGCCTTCTACGAGTTCCACTCCTCCCTCATGGAGGCGTGGGACGGCCCGGCCTCGATCACGTTCACCGACGGCACGCTGGCCGGGGCCGTGCTCGACCGCAACGGCCTGCGTCCGGGGCGCTTCTGGGTGACCGCCGACGGGCTGGTCGTGCTGGCCTCCGAGGCCGGCGTGCTCGACTTCCAGCCCGAGGACGTCGTCCGCAAGGGCCGCCTCCAGCCGGGCCGTATGTTCCTCATCGACACCGCCCGCGGCAAGATCATCGAGGACGACGAGATCAAGGCCGAGCTGGCCGCCGAGCTCCCGTACGAGGAGTGGCTGCACGCCGGGCTGGTCAGGTTCGAGGAGCTGCCGGCGCGCCAGCGGGAGATCCCCACGCACGAGGCGCTGGTCAAGCGGCAGCAGACCTTCGGCTACACCGAGGAAGAGCTGCGGATCATCCTGTCGCCGATGGCCAGGTCCGGTGCCGAGCCGATCGGCTCGATGGGCACCGACACGCCGGTCGCGGTGCTGAGCGAGAAGCCGCGGCTGCTGTTCGACTACTTCACGCAGCTGTTCGCGCAGGTCACCAACCCGCCGCTGGACGCCATCCGGGAAGAGCTGGTCACCTCGCTGGCCAGCGTGCTCGGCCCCGAGGGCAACCTGCTCGACCCGGGCCCGACCTCCTGCCGCCAGCTCGTGCTGCCGTACCCGGTGATCGACAACGACGAGCTCGCCAAGATCATCCACATCAACGACGAGCACGACCTGCCGGGCTTCCACCCGCACGTCATCAGCGGCCTGTACGAGGTCGCGGGCGGCGGCCAGGCGCTGCTCGGCCGCCTGGCCGAGATCAGGGCCGAGGCGTCGGCGGCCATCGCGGACGGCGCGCGCATCATCGTGCTGTCCGACCGCGGCTCCTCCGACGCGCTCGCCCCGATCCCGTCGCTGCTGCTCACCGGCGCGGTGCACCACCACCTGATCCAGGAGAAGACCCGGACCAAGATCGGGCTGGTCATCGAGACCGGTGAGGCCCGCGAGTGCCACCACATGGCGCTGCTCATCGGCTACGGCGCCGGCGCGGTCAACCCGTACCTGGCGATCGAGACCGTCGAGGACCTGGTCGACACCGGGGCGCTCCAGATCGGCAAGCACAAGGCCGTCCGCAACCTGATCAAGGCGTACGGCAAGGGCGTCATCAAGGTCATGTCCAAGATGGGCGTGTCCACGGTGGCCTCCTACACCGGCGCGCAGATCTTCGAGGCGCTCGGCCTGAGCCAGGAGGTCATCGACGCCTGCTTCACCGGCACGACGTCCCGCCTGGGCGGCGTCGGCTTCGACGTGCTGGCCGAGGAGACCGCCCAGCGCCACCGCCACGCCTACCCCCGGGCGGAGAACGCCCACCGCAGGCTCCAGGTCGGCGGCGAGTACCAGTGGCGGCGCGAGGGCGAGCCGCACCTGTTCAACCCCGAGACCGTCTTCAAGCTGCAGCACGCCACCCGCACCCGCCGCTACGAGATCTTCAAGGAGTACACGAGCCTCGTGGACTCCCAGGCCGAGCGGCTGATGACCCTGCGCGGCCTGTTCAGGCTGCGCAAGGGGCAGCCGATCCCGCTCGACGAGGTCGAGCCCGTCGAGAGCATCGTCAAGCGCTTCTCCACGGGCGCGATGTCGTACGGCTCGATCTCGATGGAGGCGCACGAGACGCTCGCCATCGCGATGAACCGGCTCGGCGGCAAGTCCAACACCGGCGAGGGCGGCGAGGACCCCGAGCGCCTGTACGACGCCACCCGCAGGTCGGCGATCAAGCAGGTGGCCTCCGGCCGGTTCGGCGTCACCAGCGAATACCTGGTCAACGCGGCCGACCTGCAGATCAAGATGGCTCAGGGGGCCAAGCCCGGCGAGGGCGGCCAGCTCCCCGGCCACAAGGTCTACCCGTGGATCGCCAAGACCCGCCACTCCACGCCCGGCGTCGGCCTCATCTCGCCGCCGCCGCACCACGACATCTACTCGATCGAGGACCTGGCCCAGCTCATCCACGACCTGAAGAACTCCAACCCGGAGGCCAGGGTCCACGTGAAGCTGGTCGCCGAGGTCGGCGTCGGCACGGTCGCGGCGGGCGTGTCCAAGGCCCACGCCGACGTGGTGCTCATCTCCGGCCACGACGGCGGCACCGGCGCCTCGCCGCTGACCTCGCTCAAGCACGCGGGCGCGCCCTGGGAGCTCGGCCTGGCCGAGACCCAGCAGACGCTGCTGCTGAACAACCTGCGCGACCGCATCGTCGTGCAGGTGGACGGCCAGCTCAAGACCGGCCGCGACGTCGTCATCGCCGCCCTGCTGGGCGCCGAGGAGTACGGCTTCGCCACCGCCCCGCTGGTCGTCTCCGGCTGCGTGATGATGCGGGTCTGCCACCTCGACACCTGCCCGGTGGGCGTGGCGACGCAGAACCCCGAGCTGCGCAAGCGCTTCAGCGGCAAGCCCGAGTTCGTGGTCAACTTCTTCGAGTTCATCGCCGAGGAGATCCGCGAGTACCTGGCCGAGCTGGGCTTCCGCACGCTCGACGAGGCGATCGGACACGTCGAGATGCTCGACACGACGGCCGCGGAGAACCACTGGAAGGCCGGCGGCCTCGACCTGTCCCCGATCCTGCACCAGCCCGACCTGCCCGAGGGCACGCCCAAGCGGCGCACCGTCGAGCAGGACCACGGCCTGGAGCACGCCCTCGACAACACCCTGATCCAGCTCGCCGAGGGCGCGCTCAAGGAGGGCACGCAGGTCACGCTGGAGCTGCCCATCCGCAACGTCAACCGCACGGTCGGCACGATGCTCGGCTACCAGGTGACCAAGCGGTACGGCGGCAAGGGCCTGCCCGACAACACCATCGACATCGGCTTCACCGGCTCGGCGGGCAACTCCTTCGGCGCGTTCCTGCCCCGCGGGATCACGCTGCGCCTGACCGGCGACGCCAACGACTACCTCGGCAAGGGCCTGTCGGGCGGGCGGATCACCGTCCGGCCGCACGAGGAGGCCCCGCTCGACGGCCACATCATCGCCGGCAACGTCGCCCTGTACGGCGCCACGTCCGGCGAGGTGTTCGTCCGCGGGGTGGTCGGCGAGCGCTTCTGCGTGCGCAACTCCGGCGCGACGGCGGTCGTCGAGGGCGTGGGCGACCACGGGTGCGAGTACATGACCGGCGGCCGGGTGGTCGTGCTCGGCCAGACCGGGCGCAACTTCGCGGCCGGCATGTCCGGCGGCGTCGCCTACCTGCTCGACCCGCGGCCCGAGCGGGTCAACCGCGAGATGGTCGCCGTCGAGACGCTGACCGAGCAGGACGGCGAGTTCCTGAAGGAGACGGTCGAGAAGCACTTCGCCGAGACCGCGTCCCCGGTGGCCAAGCAGTTGCTGGCCGACTGGGACGCCGCGCTCGCCCGGTTCGGCAAGATCATGCCGACCGACTACAAGAGGGTGCTGGAGGCCGCCGAGGCCGCCCGCGCCGAAGGCAGGGACATCGACGAGGCCGTCATGGCGGCTGCGGTTCAGGGCTAGGGAGGCGTACTCGATGGCTGACCCCAAGGGTTTTCTCACGCACGAGCGGGAGCTGCCGGCGCGCCGCCCGGTCGACGTCCGCATCAGCGACTGGCGGGAGGTCTACCAGGACTTCCCGCAGGAGAAGCTGACCAGGCAGGCGGCCCGCTGCATGGACTGCGGCATCCCGTTCTGCCACAACGGCTGCCCGCTCGGGAACCTCATCCCCGAGTGGAACGACCTCGTCCACCGCACCGACTGGCGCGAGGCGATCGAGCGGCTGCACGCCACGAACAACTTCCCGGAGTTCACCGGCAGGCTCTGCCCGGCTCCGTGCGAGGCGGCGTGCGTGCTCGGCATCAACTCCGACCCGGTGGCGATCAAGCGGGTCGAGGTCGAGATCATCGACCGCGCGTTCGCCGAGGGCTGGGTGACCCCGCAGCCGCCTCGGGTCCGCACCGGCAAGAAGGTGGCCGTGGTCGGCTCGGGCCCGGCGGGCCTGGCCGCCGCCCAGCAGCTCACCAGGGCCGGGCACGACGTGGTGGTGTTCGAGCGCGCCGACCGCGCCGGCGGCCTGCTGCGCTACGGCATCCCCGAGTTCAAGATGGAGAAGCGCCACATCGAGCGGCGCCTGGAGCAGATGCGGGCCGAGGGCACCCGGTTCCGCACCGGCGTGAACGTCGGCGTCGACGTCACCGCCGCCGAGCTGCGCGAGGAGTTCGACGCGGTGGTGCTGTCGGGCGGCGCCACCCAGTGGCGTGACCTGCCGGTCGCCGGGCGCGATCTCAAGGGCGTCCACCAGGCGATGGAGTACCTGCCGCCGGCCAACAAGGTCCAGGAGGGCGACTACGCGGTCTCGCCGATCTCGGCCGAGGGCAAGCACGTCGTGGTGATCGGCGGCGGCGACACCGGCGCCGACTGCATCGGCACCGCGATCAGGCAGGGCGCCGCGTCGGTGACCCAGCTGGAGATCATGCCGCGGCCGCCGGCCTCCCGGCCGGGCGGCCAGCCCTGGCCGACGTTCCCCATCCTGTTCAAGATGGAGAGCGCGCACGAGGAACTGGCCGACGGCGGCGGCGACCGCGTCTACGCGGTCTCCACCACCGAGTTCGTCGGCGACGAGGACGGCAACGTCAGGGCGTTGCGCCTGGTCGAGGTCGAGGGGCCGCAGAACGGCTTCAAGCCGGTCCCCGGCACCGAGCGGGAGATCCCGGCCGACCTGATCACGCTGTCCATGGGCTTCCTCGGGCCGGAGAAGGGCGCCCTGCTGGAGGACCTGGCCGAGGTCGCGGGCGAGGGCTTCTACGACGCCCGCGGCAACGTCGCCCGGGACAAGACGTACATGTCGAAGGTGGACGGCGTGTTCGTGGCCGGTGACATGGGCCGCGGGCAGTCGCTCATCGTGTGGGCCATCGCCGAGGGCCGTTCGGCCGCCTCAGGCGTCGACCGGTACCTGAGCGGGGAGACGGCGCTGCCGTACCCGATCCTGCCGACGGCGCGTCCGCTGGTCTGACCTGCGGTGAAGGGCCCCGGAGCCGGACGGCTCCGGGGCCCTTCGTCATTTGCACACTATGCACGTCTTGCAGAGTGTGCAAAGCTTGCGTAGAGTGCAACGCATGGAGAGTCCGGAGCAGCGCCGTGAGCGCCGCCGGGCCGAGAAGCGGCAGGCCATCCGGCTGGCCGCGGTGCGGCTGGCGCTCGACGAGGGCCTCGACGCCGTGACCGTCGAGGCCGTCAGCGCGGCGGCCGACATCTCGCCCCGCACGTTCTTCAACTACTTCGCCTCCAAGGAGGAGGCGCTCGTCATGGAACCGGTCTGGCGGCCGGACGACATCGTCGGCCTGCTCGGCGAACGTCCGCCCGACGAGCCCGCCTTCCAGTCGCTCAAGGCGGTGGCCCGGGAGCTCGCCGTGCGCGTGCGCCCGGTCTGGGACACCATGCAGCCGTTCATGGAGCTCAACAACCGCTATCCCGAGCTGGCCGCCAGGGCGCGCGCCGTCGACCAGACCCAGATCATGGAGACGGTCCTCGGCGCGGTCAGGGCCCGGCCCGGAGTCACGAGCGGCATCCACGCCCGGATGCTGCTCATCACCACGATCGGCGCCATGATCTCCGCCATCCAGGAGTCGGCGGCGACGGACAAGCCGGTCGAAGAACTGCTCGACGAGGCGTTCGCGCTGCTCGAACGCGGACTCTGACCCATCTAGAAGAGAAGCGGCGATCGGGGTGGCACCCCCGACCGCCGCGGATTCCTCCTGCCCTCGCGAAAGAAGCAAGGAGACAACTGAATGGTATCGACAATCGCCCAGGAGGCCGGACCGCGGCGCGGCCTCCTGCTCAGCATGGGCTCGCTCCTGCTGTGCCTGTTCCTGGCCGCCGTCGACCAGACCGTGGTGGCCACGGCCACCCCCACCATCGTGCGCGAGCTGAACGGCCTTGAGAGCGTGTCCTGGCTGGTCACGGCGTTCTCCCTGACCTCCGGCATCGTCTCGCCCCTCTACGGCAAGCTCAGCGACATGTACGGCCGCCGCCGCCTGTACCTGTCGGCCATCGCCCTGTTCCTCCTCGGCTCGGCCCTGTGCGGGCTCGCCCAGACGATGGCCCAGCTCATCGCCTTCCGCGCCTTCCAGGGCATCGGCGCCGGCGGCCTCATGGTGCTGACCCTGGCGATCTCGGCCGACATCGCCACCCCGCGCGAGCGCGCCAAGTTCCAGGGCCTGTTCGGCGCGGTGACCGGCGTGGCCGCCGTGCTCGGCCCGGTCATCGGCGGCTACCTCACCGAGCACATCTCCTGGCGCTGGATCTTCTACATCAACCTGCCGCTCGGGGCCGTCGCGCTGGCGGTCGCGTTCGCCGTGCTGCGGCTGCCGCGCCGCACCTCGCCGCACCGGATCGACTGGCCCGGGGCCGCGCTGATCTCCGGGGTGCTGACCTGCCTGACGCTGCTGGCCTCGTGGGGCGGGACGACGTACGCGTGGTCCTCGCCGGTCGTCCTCGGGCTGGGCGCGGGGGCGGTCGTGCTGACGGGGCTGTTCGTGCTGGTGGAGCGTACGGCCAAGGAGCCGGTGCTGCCGCTCGGGCTGTTCCGCGACCGTACGTTCACGATCGCCACGGTCACCATCGTGCTGGTGGCGACCGGGATGGTGGGGGCGGCCACCTTCCTGCCCCTCTACCTGCAACTGGCCGCCGGGGCCAGCGCGTCGAACTCGGGGCTGCTGCTGCTTCCGCTGATGGCGGGCCTGATCGCGTCCTCGGCCGTGGCGGGGCGGGTGGTGACCCGGATGGGGACGTACAAGTGGGTCGTGGTGACCGGGGCGGTCCTGGCGACGGTGGCCGCGTTCCTGTTCTCCACCATGGAGCTGGGGACGGGGGCGGTCACGTCCGGGCTGTACATGGTGGTGTTCGGGATCGGGCTCGGCATGGTGCTGCAGAACCTGATGCTGGCCGTCCAGGTCGCCGCGCCCGCCGCCGACCGTGGCGCGGCCACCTCGGTGGTGTCCTTCGCCAGGAACGTGGGCGGCGCCGTGGGGGTGGCCGTGCTCGGGGGCGTCTTCAGCGGCGGGCTGGGGCGGGCGGCCCTCGACTCGGGGTCCGTGGGGGCGATGCCGGAGTCGGTACGGCCGGCGTTCGCCGAGGCGATCACCGGGGTCTTCGCCTGGGTGTCGCCGATCATGCTGGTCGGCGCCGTCCTGCTGGCCTTCCTGCCGAACGTGCGCCTGCACCGCGACACCTGACGGCACAGCGGGCCCTGGGGAAGAACGCCCACGGCCCGCATAACCCCCATCGGCCGAAATTTCGTACTGAAGTTGCATCAGCCGTGGAGTGTCGGGAAGATGCAGATTCTGCGACAGTCGGTGGATGGGGGAGCAATGCGGCGAGTCGCCTCTGGCCTGACGGCGTTGGCCGTCGCCGCCGCGCTGACCGCGTGCTCGGCCGCCGCCGGCGAGCGCGCCACCTCCGGCCGGCCCGCGCAGGACGGCCCCACCGGCTCCGCGCAGGCCACCACCGGCTCCCGCACCGGCCAGAACCAGAACCTCGTCTTCTACGCCGATGGCAAGCAGAGCCAGGCACTGGAGGCCGTCAAACGCGCCGGCGGCACGGTCGTCGAGGAGGACGGCAAGCTCGGCTACGTCCTCACCGAGGGCGGCGGCGACGGCTTCGCCGAGAGCGTCGGCGCGGACCCGGCGATCGTCGGCGTCTCTCCCGACCGCCGCGTCATCGGCTCCACCTCCTCCCGAGCCGGACGCCCGACGGGCGGGGGCTTCCCCGACGCCGGATCCATGGCGGGCGCCGCCCGGGAGCCGCTGGCCCACCTCCAGTGGGACATGAAGATGATCGGCGCCGACCGGGCCAACACCAAGGTCCCCGGCAGCAGGAAGGTGCTGGTCGGCGTCATCGACACCGGCATCGACGGCAGGCACCCCGACATCGCCCCCAACTTCAACCGCGAGCTGAGCCGCAACTTCGTCACCGACAAGCCCAAGGACGAGCGCGGCGAGACCCTGGACGGCCCCTGCGAGGTCCCCTCCTGCAAGGACCCCGTGGACGAGGACGACGACGGCCACGGCACCCACGTCGCCAGCACCATCGCCTCCCCGATCAACGGCATCGGCATCGCCGGCGTCGCCCCGGGCGTGCAGCTCGTCAGCATCAGGGCCGGCCAGGACTCCGGCTTCTTCTTCCTCAAGCCCAGCCTCGACGCCCTCACCTACGCCGCCGACATCGGCGTGGACGTCGTCAACATGAGCTACTACGTCGACCCCTGGCTGTTCAACTGCGCCGCCAACAAGGCCGACACCAGGAAGCAGCAGCTCGAACAGAAGGCCGTCGTCGTCGGCATGCAGCGCGCCCTCGACTACGCCCGCGGCAAGGGCGTCACGCTCGTCTCCGCCCTCGGCAACGGCTCGACCGACCTCGGACGCCCCACGGCCGACAAGCAGAGCCCCGGCTACCCGCGCGGCGAGGAGAAGACCCGCAAGATAGACAACTCATGCATCAACGTGCCCGCCGAGTCCAAGGGTGTGATCTCGGTCTCAGCCGTCGGCCCGTCCGGACGCAAGGCCATCTACAGCGACTACGGCCTGGAGCAGACCGACGTGGCCGCCCCCGGCGGCGACGCGCTGGACGGCAAGGGCGCCGAGGCCGTCCGGTCGATCCTGGCCGCCGCCCCCGAGCACGTGCTCAAGGCCGCCGGCCGGATCGACGCCTCCGGCAAGCCCAAGGGCGCCGACGTCGTGCGCGACTGCCACAAGGGAACCTGCTCCTACTACCAGTACCTCGACGGCACCTCCATGGCCGCCCCGCACGCCACCGGCGTCGCGGCGATCCTGATCAGCCGCTTCGGCAAGCCGGGCCCCGGCGGCCTGTCCATGGACCCCGCCACCGTCGAGGACCTGCTCTACCGGACCGCCACCCACGTGGCCTGCCCCACACCTCGCGCCTACGTCTACAAGATGTACGGCGAGAGCGAGACCCACGAGTGCGAGGGCGACACAGCCAAGAACGGCTTCTACGGGCACGGCGTCGTGAACGCCTGGATGGCGGCCACCATAGAGCCATGATGTACCGCCTGCTCGCGTACGCGGTGATGGTGACGCACTTCGCCTTCCTCGCCTATGTGGCCGTGGGCGGGTTCGTGGCCTGGCGGTGGCGGCGCACGATCTACCTGCACCTCGCGGCCGTCGGCTGGGCGGTGGTGACGCTCGTCACCCGCGTGGACTGCCCGCTGACCGTCGCCGAGGACTGGGCGCGGCGCAAGGGCGGGCTGCCCGGCCTGCCGCCGAGCGGCTTCGTGGACCACTACATCCAAGGCGTGCTCTACCCTGAACAGTACGCGAACTTGGTACGGCTGGGACTCACCGTTCTCGTGTTGTTCTCCTACGTCGGGTACGTTCTCCGTCGTCAGTGACTGCCAAGTGGTCTGTACCAATTAAGGTAGGACTCGTGACTCGTCGCGCGAAAATCGTCTGCACCCTAGGCCCAGCCACTTCGTCCAAAGAACGCCTCCACGAGCTGATCTCCGCGGGCATGGACGTGGCACGGTTCAACCTCAGTCATGGCGACCATGACATGCACAGAGAGGTCTACGACCGGGTTCGGGAGGTGGCGGCCGACCTCGGCCGCGGCGTAGGCGTGCTCGCCGACCTGCAGGGCCCCAAGATCCGCGTCGGCACCTTCGAGGAAGGGCCGGTGCGCCTCGGCTTCGGCGACGTCTTCACCATCACCACCGAAGACGTCCCCGGAGACCGCGAGCAGGTCTCGACCACCTACAAGGGCCTGCCCGGCGACGTGCGTCCCGGTGACACGATCCTGGTCGACGACGGCCGTCTGGTCCTGGAGGCCACCCGCGTCGACGGCGACCGCGTCACCACCCGCGTCGTCATCGGCGGCATGATCTCCAACAACAAGGGCCTCAACCTGCCGGGCATCAACGTCAGCGCCCCCGCCCTCACCGACAAGGACGAGGCCGACCTGCGCTGGGCGCTGCGCACCGGCTTCGACATGATCGCGCTGTCCTTCGTCCGCCGTCCCTCCGACGCCGACGTCGTGCGCAACATCATGGAGCAGGAGGCCGTCCGCCTGCCGCTGCTGGCCAAGATCGAGAAGCCGCAGGCCGTCGAGCGCCTGCCCGAGATCGTCGAGGCCTTCGACGGCATCATGGTCGCCCGCGGCGACCTCGGCGTCGAGCTGCCCCTGGAGCAGGTGCCGATCGTGCAGCGGCGCATCATCGGGCTGTGCCGCGAGAAGGCCCGCCCGGTCATCGTCGCCACCCAGATGCTCGACTCCATGATGAGCGCCCCGCGCCCCACCCGCGCCGAGGCCAGCGACGTCGCCTACGCCGTCATGGACGGCGCCGACGCCGTCATGCTGTCGGGCGAGACGTCGGTCGGCAGCTACCCGATCGAGTCCGTCTCCACGATGGACCGCATCGCCTGCGCCGCCGAGGTGTCGTCCCTGCACGCCACCCACACCCTGGAGCGCATGCCGGAGACCACCGGCGGCGCCATCGCCAGGGCCGCGGCCGAGGTCGGGGCGATCGTCGGCGCCAAGGCGCTGATCGCGTTCACCATGTCGGGGGAGACGGCCCGCCGCCTGGCCCGCTACCGCTCGCCGATCCCGCTGCTGGCCTTCACTTCGGCCCCGCACGTGCGCGGGCAGCTCTCGCTGACGTGGGGGGTGGAGACGTTCCACGTGCCGTTCGTGCACCACACCGACGACATGGTGCGGCAGGTGGAGGCGTCGCTGCTGTCGCTCGGGCGGCTGGAGAAGGGCGACAAGGTGGTCATCGTGGCCGGCTCGCCTCCCGGCACGCCGGGCAGCACCAACGCGCTGCGGGTGCACACCATCGGCTCCGCGGTCTCCCACGCCAACTGACCCGCGTTCCGGCCGGGGGTCCTCCAGGAGACGCCCGCAGACCCCGCACCGGCGCGGCGCCGTGACGCGGCGCCCTGTGGGCCCCCGCCGTGGAACCGGAGGGGGCCCGCGAGCACAGCAGTGACTCAGTGGGCGTGCAGGGCGGCGTTGAGGGTGATGCCGGAGCCCGTGCGGGGGAGTGCCTCCACCGCGCCCGACTGCGAGTTGCGGCGCAGCAGGATCCCGTTCGAGCCGGACAGCTCCGCCGCCTTGACCACCTTCCCGTCGGGCAGCGTGACCCGCGTGCCCGCCGTGACGTAGAGGCCCGCCTCCACCACGCAGTCGTCGCCCAGCGAGATGCCGATGCCGGCGTTCGCGCCCAGCAGGCAGCGCTCGCCGATCGAGATGACCTGCTTGCCGCCGCCCGACAGCGTCCCCATGATCGAGGCGCCGCCGCCGACGTCGGAGCCGTCGCCGACCACCACGCCGGCCGAGATGCGCCCCTCGACCATCGACGTGCCGACCGTGCCGGCGTTGAAGTTCACGAAGCCCTCGTGCATGACCACCGTGCCCGAGGCCAGGTGGGCGCCCAGCCGCACCCGGTCGGCGTCGGCGATCCGCACGCCCTCCGGCAGCACGTAGTCGACCATGCGCGGGAACTTGTCCACGCCGTACACCGTCACCACGCCCCTGCCCCGCAGGCGCAGCCGCGTGCGCTCGAAGCCGGGCACCGGGCACGGCCCGAAGTTCGTCCACACGACGTTCGCCAGCAGGCCGAACTGGCCGTCCAGGTTCACGCCGTGCGGCCGGACCAGACGGTGGGAGAGCAGGTGCAGCCGCAGGTAGACGTCGTGGGCGTCGACCGGCGGCTCGGAGAGCTTGGCGAGGCCCGTGCGCACCGCCACCACCTCGACGCCCCGCGCCGCGTCGCGGCCGGTCAGCGCGGCCAGCTCGCCGGCCTCCTCGGCGGAGAGCCGCTCGGTGCCCGTCACGGGCGGCTCGCCCAGCTCGGGAGCCGGGAACCAGGTGTCGAGAACGGTGCCGTCGTCGGCGATGGTCGCGAGGCCGACGCCGTGGGCGCCGGTGGAGGTGGGATCGATAGCAGTCACAGGCCAAAAATACCGGGCGCCCGGTCAGCCCAAGGAGCCCAGGTCCGCCGACAGCCACCGCTCGGGACGCATCCTGAAGGTCACCAGGACGTGCAGGTCCGAGCCCTGCACGTAGCCCGACACCGCCTCCTGCGGCAGGTAGCGGGCCGCGATGCGGGTCAGCTCCTCGATCGTCGTGGGGTCGGACCGCACCACCGGGCCGTCGACCGACACGTACCGGTAGGTCGGGCTGATCCGCTGGACCAGCATCGTGAACCGGCCCGCCTTCGCCACCAGCCGGGCCTTGTGCGACTCGCTGTCGGTCAGGAACCTCAGCTCCCCGCCCGGGACGTAGTCGTACCAGACGGGCACGGCCAGCGGCGCCCGTCCCGCGCCCGTCTCCACCGCCAGGCTCGCGATGTGCGGCTCGGCCAGGAACGCCTCCCGCTCGGTCACGCTCAACGGCATCCCCCGCCACCCCCGTCTCGTGGGTCGTAACTCGTCACACAGGACTATTCCCGGCGAACCGCCTGCGAAATCCCGCCCACCACGGCCGTGACGACCTGCGCCCCCAGGAGATGCCGCCGAAAACCACTCGCACCGCCACAGAGGGGCCGACATCATCGTCAGGTTGGCCACCCTCGGGCCGGACGGGCCGACCGGTGGGTTCTTCGACGACGACGGGACAGTGCCTTGGCAGACATCATCGAGCTCAACCGGCGGTCGGTGCGGGCCACCGTCGACCTGGTGAACACGATCAAGCCCGCCGACCTCGACCGGCCGACGCCCTGCGCCGGATGGGCCGTCCGTGACTTGCTGGAACACCAGATCGTGCAGAACCACGGGTTCGCCGTGGCGGCCTCGGGCGCGCGTTCGGAGCCGGCGAGCTGGCGGCCGCGTGCCCTGGGCGAGGACCCGGTGGCCGAGTACGCCGCCTCGGCGCGGGCCGTCGCCGACGCCTTCGCCGCCGACGGCGTGCTCGACCGGGCCTTCTTCCTGCCCGAGATCCGTGACGGCGGCCCGTTCCCGGCGGCCATGGCGATCGGCTTCCACTTCATCGACTGCGTCGTGCACGACTGGGACCTCGCCAAGGCGCTGGCGGTGCCGCCCAACGTCGACGACGACCTCGCCGAGGCCGCCCTCCCGCTGGCCGCGCAGGTGCCCGACACGCCGGTCTCGCGCGGTCCGGGGAAGGCGTTCCTGCCCGGCGTCGAGCCCGGCGACGCCGCCACGGCCCTCGACCGCGTGATCGCCCTCCTCGGCCGCTCACCCTCCTGGACGCCCTGACCCGGTCAGGAGTTCGGGCCCACGCGTCGATCCGGCAGTCGGGGACACGCGTGTACAGGAAGCCCGGTGCGGTCGTCATGACGGCGGTCGGGGGCGGAAAAGCGAAAACCGCCCGGCCTACGAGGGGGCCGGGCGGTCAGGCCGGTGCCCCGGGTGGGATTCGAACCCACACTGTATGGATTTTGAGGCCATCGACTCTGCCGTTGGTCTACCGGGGCGGTTTCGTCCGGTTGGTGATCTCGCAGCGTAATGCCCGAGGCCGCACCGGCGTGGATCTAATCTACCGGACGTCTGTACTCTTCTGCTCGTGAGTACGCAGCGGCGAGTAGTGATCGCGGAAGACGAGGCCCTGATCCGCCTCGACCTCAAGGAGATGCTCCAGGAGGACGGTTACGTCGTCGTGGGCGAGGCCGGTGACGGGGAGCAGGCGATCCAGCTCGCCGCCGACCTGCGGCCCGACCTCGTCATCCTCGACGTGAAGATGCCCGTGCTCGACGGCATCTCGGCGGCCGAGCGCATCGTGGCCGACCGGATCGCGCCGTGCCTCATCCTCACCGCCTTCTCCCAGCGTGACCTGGTGGAGCGCGCGCGTGACGCGGGGGCGATGGCCTACCTGGTGAAGCCGTTCACCAAGGCCGATCTGGTGCCGGCGATCGAGATGGCGGTCAGCAGGCACGAGGAGATGGTGGCGCTGAGCGCGGAGGTGTCCAGCCTTTCGGAGCGGCTGGAGACCCGCAAGCTGGTCGAGCGGGCCAAGGGCCAGCTGATGGCCCAGCACGGCTGGACCGAGCCGCAGGCGTTCCGGTGGATCCAGAAGGCGTCGATGGACCGGCGGCTGAGCATGCGGGAGGTTGCTCAGATCGTTATAGATGACGCGGCCGAGCGGGCGTGAAAAGGGCCTATATCAGGTGATTTAGCCCCGCGGGTTGTGACCCGGTCACGACTGGGCATCCAACCGGCTTCGGCTTCTTTCGGCGCAGGCGTCCCGGCGCATGCTGATGGGCGGACGGAAGGTCCGCTCATCTCGAACGGAGACGCTTTCGATGATCCGCATTTCCCGCGCGCTGGCCGTCGCCACAGCGGCGAGCCTGGCACTGGCGGCATGTTCGACCGGCGGCACGACCGCCGGGACGGGCGCCACCGGAGCCGCGTCCGTGAAGCCCTCCTCGGCCGCCGTGGCCAAGGGGGACGGCACGCTGACGATCGGCACCGTGCTGCCCCAGACGGGCAATCTCGCATATCTGGGACCACCCGAGTTCGCCGGGGTCGATCTGGCGCTCAAGGAGATCAACGACGCCGGGGGCGTGCTCGGCAAGCCGGTGGTGAAGATCGACACCGACTCGGGCGACACCACGACCAACATCGCCTCGCAGTCGGTGGACAAGCTGCTCGGCCAGAAGGCCGACGCGATCATCGGCGCGGCGTCCTCGTCGGTGTCGGAGTCGATCGTGGACAAGATCACGCGGGCGGGCGTGGTGCAGTTCTCGCCGGCCAACACCTCCGACAAGTTCACCACGATCAACGACCAGGGCCTGTACTTCCGTACGGCGCCGCCGGACAAGCTGCAGGGCCGGGTCCTGGGTGACCTGGTGGCCGCCGACGGCAACGACACCGTCGGCATCCTGGCCATGCAGGACTCCTACGGCTCGGGCCTGGCCGACCAGGTGACCAAGACCGCCGAGGAGGCCGGCGCGACCGTGGTCGAGCGCGTCGACTACGACCCGAAGGCGGCCGAGTTCTCCGCGGACGTGGCCAAGGTCAAGGCCAAGAACCCGAAGGCGATCGTGCTGATCGGCTTCGAGGAGACGGCGAAGGTCGTGCAGGAGCTGGTCAAGCAGGGTCTGACGGCCGACAAGGTCAAGTGGTACATGGTGGACGGCAACATGTCGAACTCCAACTACCTCAAGATGCCCAAGGGCACGCTCAAGGGCGTCAAGGGCACGATCCCGGGTGCGGCGGCGCCGGAGGCGTTCCAGAAGCGGCTGCTCACGGTGAACCCGAAGCTGACGAACTACACCTACGCCGCGGAGTCGTACGACGCGACGACGCTGCTCGCCCTGGCGGCCGAGGCGGCCAAGGACGACTCGGGCACCGCGCTGGGCCCCAAGCTGATCGAGGTCAGCAAGGGCGGCGAGAAGTGCCAGGACTTCAAGTCCTGCGCCGACCTGCTCAAGGCGGGCAAGGACATCGACTACGACGGCGTGAGCGGCCCGGTGGACTTCAACGACGCCGGTGACCCGTCGATCGCGACGATCGGGGTCTACCAGTACGACAAGGACAACAAGTACGACGCGGCCAAGGCGCTCGAATATCGCAAGGGCAACATCGCCGGCTAGACGGTGACGGCAGCAAGCCGGACATCCCACCATAGAACCACCCCAGTCCTGAAATTTCGGGCTGGGGTGGTTCATTTGGAGTCAAGACCGTAACGCTGATGAAACATGCAATTACAGACCGTGATTGCGACATTACAAATTAGCATAAAAGTACCCGAAATCCCCACATCTCCCCGTCAAAGAGGCATGCTGAGCTCGTTAAACGCAGCGAGGGAGATCGTTCCCCGCTGGGAATAAGGGGAGTCTCTTTTATGATCCGCATTGCTCCAGCAGGGCGCTTCCTGGCCGTCGCGGCAGCGGCGAGCCTGGCCCTGACGGCCTGTGGCGGCGGTGGCGACACGGCCGCGCAGCAGACCACGTCCGCGGTGCCGTCCTCGTCGGCCCCGGCCACCCAGACGGACGCGGCCAAGGGTGACGGCACGCTGACGATCGGCACCGTGCTGCCGCAGACCGGCTCGCTGGCCTTCCTCGGCCCGCCCGAGTTCGCCGGCGTCGACCAGGCCGTCAAGGAGATCAACGACGCGGGCGGCGTGCTCGGCAAGCCGGTCACCAAGATCCACACGGACTCGGGTGACACCACCACCAACGTGGCCTCGCAGTCGGCGGACAAGCTGATCGCGCAGAAGGCCGACGCCATCATCGGCGCCGCCTCCTCGTCGGTGTCCGAGTCGATCATCGACAAGGTCACCGGTGCCGGCGTGGTGCAGTTCTCGCCCGCCAACACCTCTGACAAGTTCACCACCATCAGCGACCAGGGCCTGTACTTCCGTACCGCGCCGCCGGACAAGCTGCAGGGCCGCGTGCTCGGCGACCTGATCGCCGCCGACGGCAACGACACCATCGGCATCCTGGCCATGCAGGACTCCTACGGCTCGGGCCTGGCCGACCAGGTGACCAAGACCGCCGAGGCGGCCGGCGCCAGCGTCGTCGAGCGCGTCGACTACGACCCGAAGGCGGCCGAGTTCTCCGCGGACGTCGCCAAGATCAAGGCCAAGAACCCGAAGGCGATCGTGCTGATCGGCTTCGAGGAGGGCGCCAAGGTCATCCAGGAGCTGGTCAAGCAGGGCCTGACGGTCGACAAGACCAAGTGGTACATGGTGGACGGCAACATGTCGAACACCAACTACCTCAAGATGCCCAAGGGCACCCTCAAGGGCGTCAAGGGCACCATCCCCGGCGCCGAGGCCCCGGAGGACTTCCGCAAGAAGCTCCTGGAGATCGACCCCAAGCTGGAGGACTACACCTACGCGGCCGAGTCCTACGACGCCGCGATCCTCATCGCCCTGGCGGCCGAGGCCGCCAAGGACGACAGCGGCAAGTCCATCGCCGCCAAGCTGCCCGAGGTCAGCAAGGGCGGCGAGAAGTGCAAGACCTTCAAGGACTGCGCCGACCTGCTGAAGGCCGGCAAGGACATCGACTACGACGGCATCAGCGGCCCGATCGAGTTCAACGACGCCGGTGACCCCGCCGTGGCCACCATCGGCGTCTACCAGTACGGCGACGACAACAAGTACGCCCCCAAGGCCCTGGAGTACCGCACGGGCAACATCGAGGGCTGACCCTCACCCGCCGCCCAGGCCGCACACTCGCAACGAGTACTGGATCAGCCGATCCTGCAGCGGCTTGGGCGGCACCACGATCACCACCCGCTCGGGCCCCCCGTCCACGGTGGCCCGCACCGGGAACAGGAACGCCTTCTTGGCCTCGGCGAAGGCGTGCGGGTCGCAGCGGCCGGGGGTGAGCGTGACCGGCACCTCCAGCCGCTCCTGCCCGGCCTCCAGCTCGGCCACGGGCCGCCGGTCGGCGTCCGGCGTGATGATGTAGTGCGTGGTGCCGTCGAGCTCGGTCAGCGTCACCTTGCCCGCGCCGCGCCGCGTGACCACCAGGTTGCCCCGCATCGCCTTGCCCACCTGCTTCCAGTCGGGCCCGAACTCGATGCCGGCGGCCTCCTTGATGAGGAACTCCGAGCATTCGTCCCGTAACAGGCGGGTCAGCAGCGGGCTGGGGTGCGGCACCTTGAAGACCACCCGGCGCGGCTGCTCGGAGCCGGCGCGGATGTTCGCCACGACGGTCGCGGGCTCCAGGCGCGGCAGACCCGTGGGCAGGCAGTTGGCCGGGCCGTAGGTGATGCGCAGGTCGGTGCGCTCGGTCCGTTTGATCGTGGCGTCCGTCTTTTCCGGCGGCAACGTTTTGAACGACGGCGTCACGAGCTGGACGTCCGCGAAATACACGGGGATGCCGGTGGTATTACGGACGGCCACCTCCAGCGCGTGAACGGGCTCGTCGGAACGCCATTGCTCCAGCGTGACCGATACGCCGGCGGGAGGATCCGAGGAAGGCGGCGCGGGCGGCGGGGACGAGGTGCACCCGGCAACAAGGACCGCCGTGACTAGGACAGGCGTAAAACGCTTCACCCGACGCACATTAAGCCTGCTAGCGCAGGTCCGTAAGTTGAGGACTGATTACGACTCCGCATCCAAGTGCCGACAGTTCACCCCGCCATCTGGTTCGAGTACACAGCGATTTTGTACGTTTCCGTCATTCGATCGGGAGCGCTCGGCGGTGCTGAGGATCCCGGCCTGGAAATGAAGGAGACACTTCATGATCCGCATTGCTCCCGTGGGGCGGGCGCTGGCTGTCGCGGCCGCCACCAGCCTGGCCCTGACGGCCTGCGGCGGTGGCGGCAGCAACACCGCCACGCAGTCCTCGCAGCCGGCCGCGCCATCCTCGTCGGCTCCCGCGACCAAGGGCGACGGCACCCTCACGATCGGTACGCTGCTGCCCCAGACCGGTTCGCTCGCCTTCCTCGGCCCGCCCGAGTTCGCCGGCGTCGACCAGGCCATCAAGGAGATCAACGAGGCCGGGGGCGTGCTGGGCAAGCCCGTCACCAAGTACGACACCGACTCGGGCGACACCACCACGAACATCGCCTCGCAGTCGGTGGACAAGCTGCTGGCCCAGAAGGCCGACGCGATCATCGGCGCGGCGTCCTCCTCGGTGTCGGAGTCGGTGATCGACAAGATCACGGGCGCGGGTGTCATCCACTTCTCGCCGGCCAACACCTCCGACAAGTTCACCACGATCGAGGACAAGGGCCTGTACTTCCGGACGGCGCCGCCGGACAAGCTGCAGGGCCGTGTGCTCGGTGACCTGGTGGTCGCCGACGGCAACGACACGGTCGGCATCCTGGCGATGCAGGACTCCTACGGCTCCGGCCTGGCCGACCAGGTGCAGAAGACGGTCACCGACGGCGGCGGCGAGGTCGTCGAGCGCGTCGACTACGACCCCAAGGCCGCCGACTTCTCCGCCGACGTGGCGAAGATCAAGGCCAAGAACCCCAAGGGCATCGTCCTGATCGGGTTCGAGGAGACCGCCAAGGTCATCCAGGAGCTGGTCAAGCAGGGCCTGCCGGCCGACAAGCACAAGTGGTACATGGTCGACGGCAACACCTCCAACACGAACTACATCAAGATGCCCAAGGGCACGCTTGAGGGCGTCAAGGGCACCATCCCGGGCGCGGCCGCTCCGGAGGAGTTCCGCAAGAAGCTCCTCGCCCTCAACCCCAAGCTGGAGGACTACAGCTACGCCCCCGAGTCCTACGACGCGATGAACCTTCTCGCGCTGGCCGCCGAGGCCGCCAAGAGCGACGCGGGCGTCGACATCGCCGCGAAGCTGGCCGAGGTCAGCAAGGGCGGCGAGAAGTGCCAGGACTTCAAGAGCTGCGTCGACCTGCTCAAGGCCGGCAAGGACATCGACTACGACGGCGTGAGCGGCCCGGTCGAGTTCAACGACGCCGGTGACCCCGCGGTCGCCACCATCGGCATCTACCAGTACGGCAAGGACAACAAGTACGCCACCAAGGCGCTGGAGTACCGCACCGGCAACATCGCCGGCTGACGTCCGAGGTTCGGCGAAGGGGCCCGGTCCGCGAGGATCGGGCCCCTTCGTCATGCGCAGCCGGCCACGATCTGGTCGGCGGCGGCCCGGTACTGCCGCAGCAGCGCCACCTGCCGCTCGTGCGGCACGTCGTTCCTGGACAGGCCCTCGGTGGCCGACTTGACGCTCTGCACGGCGGCGTGCAGCGAGGCCGGCAGCCGGTCGCCGAACTGGAGCGTGATGCCGCGCAGCTCGGCCAGCCGGCCGATGACGGCGTCCTCGAAGTACTGCCGGTCCTCCTGGCCCTTCGGCTTGAGCATCAGGCCGGCGTACCCGATGGCCGAGACCACGCGCGCGCACGGGCTGTCGGTCGGGTCGCCGCCGGTGCTGTACCTCTGCGCCGAGGAGGCGTCCTCCTGGCAGCCGACGAGCAGGACGGGCAGGACGAGCGCCACGGTCAATAATCGTTTCACAGCGCTCATTAAAAAACGGCGGAGGGGCTCCGGGGGAGCCCCTCCGCCGTTCGATTCGGTTACGCCTTGGCCAGCGTGCCGAGGTACAGCTCGATGACCTTGGGGTCGTTGGCGAGCTGCCTGCCGGTGCCGGTGTAGGCGTTGCGGCCCTGGTCGAGCACGTAGCCACGGTGGCAGATCTGGAGGCAGCGGCGGGCGTTCTGCTCCACCATGATCACGGTCACGCCCGCCTTGTTGATCTGCTGGGCCTGGATGAAGACCAGGTCCTGGAGCTTGGGCGACAGGCCCGCCGACGGCTCGTCGAGCAGCAGCACCGACGGCTCGGTCATGAGCGCCCTGGCCATGGCCACCATCTGCCGCTCACCGCCGGACAGGGAGCCCGCCCGCTGCTTGCGCCGCTCCTTGAGCGCCGGGAACAGCTCGGCGACGAACTCGAAGCGCTCCTTGAACTTGCCGGGCACCTGGAAGGCGCCCATCTCCAGGTTCTCCTCGATGGTGAGGCTGGGGAAGACGTTGTTGGTCTGCGGCACGTAACCGACGCCGCGGGAGACCAGCGAGTGCGCCTTCATGTTCGTGATGTTCTCACCCTTGAGCAGCACCGTGCCGCTGCGGATGTTGACCAGCCCGAACATCGCCTTCAGCAGCGTCGACTTGCCGGCGCCGTTGGGGCCGATGATGCCGATCAGCTCGCCCTCTTTGACGTAGAGGTCGGAGCCGTTGAGGATGTTGACGCCCGGCAGGTAGCCGGCGATCAGCTCGTCGCACCGCAGCACGGCGTCGGCGGCGCCCTCCAGGTGCGCGGCGCGGTCGGTGACGGCCGCCTGCGACTCGGGTGCCGACTTGGGTGCCGACTCGGGGGCGGTCGTCTCGGGGACGTCGCTCACTTCTGCGTCTCCTCTTCGATCTCGGCCTCCAGCGCCGCCTCGGCCTCCTGGAGCTGCGTCTCCAGTTCGGTGTCCGATAGCGGGGCGTCGTGGTGGGCGCCGAGGTAGGCGTCGATCACGCGCTCGTCCGACATGATCGTGTCGGGCGGGCCCTCGGCGATCACGGCGCCCTGCGCCATGACGATCACCCAGTCGCTGATGTCGCGGACCATGTCCATGTCGTGCTCGACGAACAGCACCGTCATGCCCTGCTCGCGCAGGTCCTTGACGTGGCCGAGCAGCGACTGGGTCAGGGCGGGGTTCACGCCCGCCATGGGCTCGTCCAGCATGACCAGCTCGGGCTGGACCATGAGGGCGCGGGCCATCTCCAGCAGCTTGCGCTGGCCGCCGGACAACGATCCGGCGAAGTCGTCCCGCTTGGCGCCGAGCTTGAAGCGTTCGAGCAGCTCCTCGGCGCGGACGGTGATCTCGTCCTCCTGGCCGCGCCACATGCCGGGGATGAGCGCCCGCCAGAAGGTCTCGCCCTTCTGCTGCTGGGCGCCCAGGCGCATGTTCTCCATGACGGTCAGGCGGGACAGCGCCTTGGTCAGCTGGAAGGTGCGCACCATGCCGGCGCGGGCGACCTTGTGGGCCGGCACCCCGTTCATGCTGCGGCCGTTGAACGTCCACGAGCCGGAGTCGGCCGTGTCGAAGCCGGTGAGCTGGTTGAAGAAGGTCGTCTTGCCGGCGCCGTTGGGGCCGATCAGCGCGGTGATGGAACCCCGCTGGATCTCGACGTGGCCGACCTCGACCGCGGTCAGGCCGCCGAAGCGGCGCACGACGTTGTCGACGGTGAGGATCGGGTCCGGCTTGGGCACGCCCGGCTCGCGGGCCAGGTCCTTGAAGACGGCCAGCGCCGCGGCCTTGCGCTCGGTGGCCGTGGTTTCAGCGTGCATTGATCGCTATCTCCCTCTTGTCGCCGAAGATGCCCTGTGGCCGGAAGATGAGCAACAGGACGAGGCCCAGGCCGACCAGGATCCAGCGGACGGCGCCCACCTGGTTCGTGTCCATGAAGGTGATGATCCCGGCGCCGACGGCCTCGGAGAGCACGCCGTAGATCAGGACGAGCAGCACCCAGAAGATGGACGCGCCCACGACGGGCCCGAGCACGCGGGCGGCGCCGCCGAGGATGACCATCGTGTACGCGTAGAACGTGGTCTCGGTGCCGAAGATGTCGGGCTGGACGGAGGCGTAGGCCAGGCCGTAGATGAAGCCGCCCAGGCAGCCCACGACGCCGCCCAGGATGAGCGACTGCATCTTGTAGGAGAAGACGTTCTTGCCGAGGCTGCGCACGGCGTCCTCGTCCTCGCGGATGGCCTTGAGCACGCGGCCCCAGGGGCTCTTCATCAGCAGGTAGACCAGGCCGCAGCACAGGGCGATGAGCACCCAGCCGACGGTCAGCACCCACAGCACCCTGTTGTTGAAGAACAGGGGGACGGAGCCCAGGTTGAAGCCGTACTGGCCCTCGGGGTAGGGGTTGAGCGCGTAGAAGCCGTCGGAGAAGCCGCGCTGGCCGTCCGAGCCGCCGAAGACGCTCTTGAACGCCACCGACCGGAACACCAGCCGGACGATCTCGGCCGCCGCGATGGTGACGATGGCCAGGTAGTCGGCGCGGAGCTGGAGGGTCGGGATGCCGAGCAGGATCGCCAGGAGCACGGCGGCGAGCAGGCCGACGATGATGCCGACCCAGAACGGCAGCCCCATGACGGTGACGGTGACGGCCAGGCCGTAGCCGGCCACGCCCATGAACGCCGCCTGGCCGAAGTTGAGCAGGCCGGTGTAGCCGAATTGGATGTTGATGCCGATCGCGGCGAGCGCGTACAGCACGGTCTCGACGCCGACCGCGGACTTCAGCGTCGTGCTGATGATCGTGATCCAGTCCATTCTGATCCTCCCCCGATCAGCCGATTCGCTCGCGGCGGCCCAGGATGCCCTGGGGCCGGACGAGGAGCACGATGATGAGCACGACCAGCGCGCCGACGCTCTTGAGCTCCGGCGGCACCCACAGGGTGGAGACCTGGATGAACAGGCCCACCACCAGCGATCCGACCAGCGCGCCGAAGGCGGTGCCGAGCCCGCCGAGCGTGACGCCGGCGAAGATGAGCAGCAGGATGTCCTGGCCCATCGTGTACTTCAGGTTCTGCGAGAGCCCGAGCATGATGCCGGCCAGCGCCGCGATGGCGCCGCCCAGGGTCCAGACGGTCCGGATGACCCGGTCGACGTTGATGCCCGACGAGGCCGCGAGAGCGGGGTTGTCGGACACGGCCCTGGCCGCCTTGCCGGTGCGGGTGCGCAGCAGCGCGAAGCCGACCAGCAGCAGCACGGCCAGCTCGATGCCCATCGCCACGAAGTTCTTGGGGGCCGCGGAGATCGGCCCGACCTGGATGCCGGGCTGGGCCGTGTACTGGGCGTAGGCCTCGTTCTGGCCGCCGAAGAAGATCAGCATGACGTAGCGCATGACCAGCGCGACGCCGATGGAGATGATCATCATGGCGATGATGCCGGTGCCGCGCCTGCGGAGCTGGCCCCAGAAGAGGCGGTCCTGGGCGTAGCCGAACGCGCCGCCCAGCGCCACGGCGAGCACCGCGGCGGGGATGAGATGGAGGCCGGCGCCCACGTTGAACATGTACGCCAGCACCGCGCCGAGTGTGACCAGCTCGCCGTGGGCGAAGTTGGTCAGGCCGGTCGTGCCGTAGATCAGCGACAGGCCGAGCGCGGCCAGGGCGATGATCAGGCCGAGGTTGAGCCCCTCGAAGGTGAGCTGCGCCGCGGTGTCCCAGAACGTGCTCTCGCCGCTCTCCGCGTCTCCCTGTGGCTGGCCTGCCACGCCCTTGGCCTGCAACGCGAACAGCACGGTCGAGCAGTTGCCCTCGAAGACGGTCGGCGTGCGGACATTGCCGCCCCCGCGCACCTCGGCGTTCTTCGGCAGGCTGCCGGGGTCAAGGGTGACCTTGAACTTGCCCTTGTCGGTAGGAACTTCCCACGTGCCCTGTGCGTTTGTTGTGACCTCCTTGACGGGTTGTCCGCCCTCGGTGGTCACGGCGATTTTGACGCCGTTCACTGGCTGGCCTTGGAGTTTGAGCGTCCCCTTCAAACCCTGGCATCCAGCCGGCCCCGCCTGCGCGGGACTGGCCAGCAGGAAGATGAGTCCACCCAGGAAGGCCGTGAACGCGATCACGGCTCTGCGCAATGGTGCTCCCTCAAATAGGTCAAGGCGGGGTTGTACCCCTCCATCTCGACACGCGCGCATCGCAGGCACAACTGGGATGCAATGGCGGGAGCTTATTCCGGAGACGCCCGTTTCAGTATGGTTCGTCACCAATTAGTGACATGCGTGTGGCACACATGTGAGGAAACAACGCGGCAGGTCAGGGGCTAAATGAGGGAAGACGCCTGGCTGCGGCGGAAACGAAACGATAACGATGGGGAGAAAACGTGGACGAGCCCGCGGAGCGGCCTTTGGGGCCATGTAGGGCTTCCCCGGCCGTACACGTTATCTACCGGGCCTCCCCGCGGGCTCTGTTCGGACAACCGTAGCGATCGATGGGGCCGCTGCGCAAAGGTTCCGTCAAAGTGACGTCAGGGGCGCTGGTCGCGCAGCATGCACGTCAATCTGGAGGTGCACACGCGGCGTCCCTCGTCGTCGGTGATCTCGATCTCGTACGTCGCCAAAGTGCGTCCGCCGTGCAACCTGGTCGCGACCCCGGTCACGTGGCCGGAGGTCGCCGAGCGGTGATGGGTGGCGTTGATCTCGATGCCGACGGCGATCCGGCCGGGGCCCGCGTGGATCGCCGCGGCCACCGAGCCCAGCGTCTCGGCCAGCACCACCGACGCGCCGCCGTGCAGCAGGCCGTAGGGCTGGGTGTTGCCCTCGACCGGCATCCTGCCGACGACGCGCTCGGCGCCGGCCTCGACGAACTCGATGCCCATCCGTTCGGCCAGCGTGCCCTCGTGCACCGCGCCGTAGGCGGAGAAGTCCAAAGGATCGGTATGCGTCAAGGGGATCTCTCCACTCTTCCGAGCTCGGGTTTTCTGTCGTTGACGCAGACTAGGCTGCGTACGTGCCGAAGAGTGAAGTGACCCCCAGCCGCCCGTGTCTGTTGCTGCTCGACGGGCATTCCCTGGCCTACCGCGCCTTCTACGCGCTCAAAGACGCCAACCTCATGACCACCGACGGTCAGCACACCGAGGCGGTCTACGGGTTCACCTCGATGCTGACGAACATCCTGCGCGACGAGCAGCCGACCCATGTGGCGGTGGCCTTCGACAGGTCGGAGCCGACGTTCCGCCACGAGGAATACTCCGACTACAAGGCCAACAGGAGCGAGACCCCCGAAGACTTCCGCGGCCAGATGCAGCTCATCTACGAGCTGCTCGACACGCTGCGCGTCCCGCACCTGTCCAAGGCGGGCTTCGAGGCCGACGACCTCATCGCCACCCTGGCCACCCGCGCGGCCGAGCAGGGGATGAACGTCCTGATCGTCACCGGCGACCGCGACGCCCTGCAGCTCGTCAACGAGAACGTCACCGTCCTCATGACGCGCCGGGGCATCAGCGACATGACCAGGTTCACCCCCGAGGCGGTCGAGGAGAAGTACGGCCTGACCCCGGCCCAGTACCCCGACTTCGCCGCCCTGCGCGGCGACCCCAGCGACAACCTGCTGTCCATCCCCAGCGTCGGCGAGAAGACGGCGGCCAAGTGGGTGCGCGAGTTCGGCTCGCTGACCGCCCTGGTCGACCGCGTCGACGAGGTCAAGGGCAAGGTCGGCGACAAGCTGCGCGAGCACGTCGCCCAGGTGCTGATGAACCGCCGCCTCACCGAGCTGCTGCGCGACGTGCCGCTCGACGTCGACCTCGGCGACCTCACGCAGGGCGTGTGGGAGCGCGAGGAGATCAACAAGCTGTTCGACACCCTGCAGATCCGCGGCGAGCTGCGCGAGCGCGTCTTCAAGGTGCTCGGCACCGGCGAGGCGGAGCCCGAGCAGGGCTTCGAGGTCGAGACCGTCATCCTCGGGCCCGACCGGGTCGCCGGCTGGCTGGCGGCGCTGCCGCAGGGCCGCGCCGGGCTGGCCTTCAAGGGCTCCTACGGCAGCGGCTCGGGCCGCATCGACGGCATCGCCGTCGCCTCGCCCGACGGCACCGCCGCCCACATCGACCCCGTCAAGCTCACCGAGGCCGACGAGGCGGCGCTGCGGGCCTGGCTGGGCGACGCGAGCAGGCCCAAGGCCGTCCACGACGCCAAGGGCCCGATCCTGGCCCTGTGGGCCCAGGGCCTGGAGCTGCGCGGCCTGAGCTGCGACACCGCGCTGGCCGCCTACCTCGCCATGCCGGGCCAGCGCACGTTCGCGCTGGAAGACCTGGCCAGGCGCTACCTCCACCGCGACCTGCGGGCCGAGGAGGACTCCGGCGGCCAGGCCGCGCTGTTCGGCGACGACGAGGACGCCCCGGCCAAAGACCTCGCGCTGCGCGCCCACGCCGTGCGCGAGCTGGCCGACTCCCTGGAGAGCTTCCTGGCCGGCCGCGGCGGCACCCAGCTCCTGGCCGACGTCGAGCTGCCGCTGCTGTCGGTGCTGGCCGAGATGGAGCGGGCCGGCATCGCCGTCGACAGCCAGTACTTCGCCGGTCTGGAGGCCGAGTTCGGCGCCGCGGTCAAGCACGCCGTGGAGGAGGCCCACCGCGCCGTCGGCGAGCAGTTCAACCTCGGCTCGCCCAAGCAGCTGCAGGAGATCCTCTTCACCCGGCTCAACCTGCCCAAGACGAAGAAGATCAAGACCGGCTACAGCACCGACGCCGACCAGCTCGCCTGGCTCGCCACCCAGACCGAGCACGAGCTGCCGACGATCATGCTGCGCCACCGCGACCAGCAGAAGCTGCGCACCACGGTCGAGGGCCTGATCAAGGAGATCGGCGACGACGGCCGCATCCACACCACGTTCAACCAGATCATCGCCGCGACCGGCCGCCTGTCGTCGGAGAAGCCCAACCTGCAGAACATCCCGATCCGCACCGCGGAGGGCCGCCGCATCCGGCAGGGCTTCGTGGTCGGCGAGGGCTTCGAGCAGCTGCTGACGGCCGACTACAGCCAGATCGAGCTGCGCATCATGGCCCACCTGTCCGGCGACGAGTCGCTGATCGAGGCCTTCGAGTCCGGCCACGACTTCCACCAGGCCACCGCGGCCCGGGTGTTCGACCTGCCGCCCGAGCAGATCGACGGCGAGCTGCGGGCGCGCATCAAGGCGATGAACTACGGCCTGGCCTACGGCCTGTCCGACTTCGGCCTGTCCGGGCAGCTCAACATCCCGGTCTCCGAGGCGCGGGCGCTGAAGGAGGAGTACTTCACCGAGTTCGGCGGCGTGCGCGACTTCCTGCAGGCCATCGTGGCCCAGGCGCGCACCGACGGCTACACCGAGACGATCATGGGCCGCCGCCGCTACCTGCCCGACCTGACCAGCGACAACCGCCAGCGCAGGGAGATGGCCGAGCGCATGGCGCTCAATGCCCCCATCCAGGGTTCGGCGGCCGACATCATCAAGGTCGCCATGCTCCACGTCCACCAGGCCATCGCCGAGGAGGGGCTGGCCTCCCGGATGTTGCTGCAGGTGCACGACGAGCTGGTGTTCGAGGTCGCGCCGGGCGAGCTGGAGACGTTGCGGCAGCTCGTGTGCGACCAGATGAACGCCGCCTACCACCTGCGCGTTCCGCTGGAGGTCTCGGTGGGCGTCGGGCGTACGTGGGAGGACGCCGGCCACTGACGATGTTTATCCCGACACGGCGGGGCAGTCCGACATATCGCGAACGGCGTAGCCCCGCCGTCTCCGGGGCTTCTCGTCTACGCTGAAGATAGTTTTGGCCGAGTTGCCGGGAGATTTGTGCGGGTACCAACGTCGTTCACGCGGATCATCGCAATCGCGAACGTGGCGGTGGTGGCCGTGGCCATCGTCGGGCTGAGTCTCTTACCTGACGGTGAGACCCCTACTACCCAGGCGTCGGCCAGAGTCGGCGTGATCGCCCCCGTCACTCCTCCGCAGGGACAACCCCAGAACGTCTCCGAGCCTCCGGGCGTGGTCGCCACCCCCGAGTTCGCCCGGCAGGTGCGCGCCAACGAGGCGGGCCTGGTGCCGATCATCATGTACCACCGGATCCTGCGCAAGCGCGTGGCCTCCATTGACCGCACCCCCGGCCAGCTCCGGCAGGAGCTGGAGAAGCTGGCCAAGCAGGGCTACGTGCCCATCACGGCCGGAGAGTTCGCCACCGGCGACATCCGGGTGCCGGCCGGGCGGTTCCCCGTGGTGCTGACGTTCGACGACGGGCACCCGAGCCACTTCGCGCTGGACGCCTCCGGCAACCCCGAGCCCGACACCGCCGTCGGCGTGATCCTCGACGTGGCCGCCCGTTACCCCTCGTTCCGGCCGACCGCGACGTTCTGGATCACCCGTGAGCCCTTCGGGCTGCGCGATCAGGAGCAGCAGGCGGCCGCCGTGCGGTGGCTGGTCGAGCACGGCTTCGAGGTCGCCAACCACACCTGGTCCCATCCGGACCTGCGGCGGCTGTCGAAGAAGAAGGTACGCGAGCAGATCGTCCGGGTGGAGCGCCTGCTCAAGAGGCTGGGGGCGCCGCCCGACAGGACCCTGGCCCTGCCGTACGGGTCGATGCCGCGGCCCAAGAAGCTCGCCCGTACCGGTTCCTGGGACGGAACCCGATATGATTTCGCCGGCGTGTTCCTCGCCGGAGCCCAGCCGTCCCTTTCGCCCTACGCGAAAAATTTTGATCGTGGGGCGATCCAGCGGATCCAGAGCAACGGCAAGCGCGGGGAGTGCCGCAAGTGGTGCTCGCAGTACTGGCTGGAGTGGCTGAACAAGCACCCTGGCGAGCGCTACGTCTCGGACGGCGATCCCGAGCGGATCTCCATCCCGCAGAAACAAAGAGGTAATATCAACCCCAAGCGGGAGTCCCAGATCATTGCGTACTGATGCGCCCCCGGATTGACCTCGTGGCCAACGTCTCATATGCTGATCGCTGCGCTGTGGGCTCGCGCGCGCCTCAGACGGAGCGGGCTCGCGCTCGGTCACGTCGATGTCGTAATTCCTCGGCTTGATGCGGAAGAGGGCCTGCCGCGCATCCGCCACATCGACATCCTGTCCGCGTTCGGAGCAATTCCACACATGACGTCCAGCACTGAGGCCACCTCGAGCACCCCGCAGGTAGCGGTCAACGACATCGGGTCCGAGGAAGCCTTCCTCGCAGCGATCGACGAGACCATCAAATACTTCAACGACGGCGACATCGTCGAGGGCACCGTCGTCAAGGTCGATCGAGACGAGGTCCTTCTCGATATCGGCTACAAGACCGAGGGTGTCATCCCCTCGCGCGAGCTTTCGATCAAGCACGATGTCGACCCTGCTGACGTCGTGGAGGTCGGGGAGCACGTCGAGGCCCTGGTTCTCCAGAAGGAGGACAAAGAGGGCCGCCTGATCCTGTCCAAGAAGCGCGCGCAGTACGAGCGCGCCTGGGGCACGATCGAGAAGATCAAGGACGAGGACGGCATCGTCACCGGTACCGTCATCGAGGTCGTCAAGGGTGGTCTCATCCTCGACATCGGCCTGCGCGGCTTCCTCCCCGCCTCCCTGGTCGAGATGCGACGGGTCCGCGACCTGCAGCCGTACGTCGGCCGCGAGCTCGAGGCGAAGATCATCGAACTCGACAAGAACCGCAACAACGTGGTTCTCTCCCGCCGCGCCTGGCTGGAGCAGACGCAGTCCGAGGTGCGCCAGACGTTCCTCAACACCCTGCAGAAGGGCCAGGTCCGCAAGGGCGTCGTCTCTTCGATCGTCAACTTCGGCGCCTTCGTCGATCTCGGCGGGGTCGACGGTCTGGTCCACGTGTCCGAGCTGTCCTGGAAGCACATCGACCACCCGTCTGAGGTCGTCGAGGTGGGCCAGGAGGTCACGGTCGAGGTCCTCGACGTCGACATGGAGCGCGAGCGCGTCTCCCTGTCGCTCAAGGCCACGCAGGAAGACCCGTGGCAGCAGTTCGCCCGTACCCACCAGATCGGCCAGGTCGTGCCGGGCCGCGTCACCAAGCTGGTGCCGTTCGGTGCGTTCGTCCGGGTCGAGGAGGGCATCGAGGGCCTGGTCCACATCTCCGAGCTGGCCGAGCGCCACGTGGAGATCCCGGAGCAGGTCGTCCAGGTCGGCGACGAGATCTTCGTGAAGATCATCGACATCGACCTCGACCGTCGCCGCATCAGCCTCTCGCTGAAGCAGGCCAACGAGGGTGTGGGCACCGAGGTCGAGTTCGACCCGACCCTCTACGGCATGGCGGCCACGTACGACGACCAGGGCAACTACATCTACCCCGAGGGTTTCGACCCGGAGACCGGGGAGTGGCTCGAGGGCTTCGACAAGCAGCGTGAGGAGTGGGAGCGGCAGTACGCCGAGGCCCAGACTCGCTTCGAGGCTCACCGCAAGCAGATCGAGGAGGCCCGCAAGGCCGAGGCGGAGGCCGGCGAGGCCGCTCCCTCGTCCTACAGCGGCGAGACCGCTCCTCCGTCGGGCAGCTCGTCGTCGGCTCCGGCCAGCGGCGCGCTCGCCTCTGACGAGGCGCTCGCTGCCCTCCGCGAGAAGCTCGCGGGCGGTCAGAGCTAAGGCTCAGCCTTGAAAGGCCCCGCACGGGTTTCCTGTGCGGGGCTTTTTCATGCTCCCGTACGGGGATCGCGGAACGATCCTTGCCGCATGGGTTCCTAGTGTTCCCCCATGAAGCCCTTTCGCATCGACATTCCGCAGGCCGACCTCGACGACCTCAAGGAGCGGCTGCGGCGCACCCGCTGGGCCGGGCCGCTGCCGGGCGGGTGGGACCGGGGCGTGCCGGTCGGCTACCTGCGTGAGCTGGCCGCGTACTGGGCCGACGAGTTCGACTGGCGGGCCGTCGAGGCCCGGCTCAACGCCTTCGACCAGTACACGACGATGATCGACGGGCAGACGATCCACTTCCTGCACGTCCGCTCGCCCGAACCGCACGCGCTGCCCGTCGTCCTGACGCACAGCTGGCCGAGCTCCGTGCTGGAGTTCACCGAGGTCGTCGGGCCGCTCACCGACCCGCGGGCGTACGGGCTCGACCCGGCCACCGCCTTCCACGTCGTGGCGCCCTCGCTGCCCGGGTTCGCCTTCTCGCCGTTCCCCGACCCGCCGGACGAGCGGCCGTGGAGCATCGTCCGCGTGGCCCGGACGTGGGCCGAGCTCATGGCCCGCCTCGGCTACGACCGGTACGGCGCCCACGGCAACGACGCGGGAGCGCTGGTGACCCCTCAGCTGGCCGCCCTGGACGGCGAGCACGTGGTGGGCTCGCTCATCACCGCCGGCCTCGGCATCCCCACCGGCGAACCCGGCGAGCTCGACGGGGCGGACGAGGAGGAACTGGCCTCGCTCGCCGAGCTGACCGCGTGGACCTCGGGCGGCAGCGGATATGGGCCCTACCTGGCCAAACGGCCCCAGACGCTCTCCTACGGGTTCGTGGACTCGCCCGTGGCGCAGCTCGCGTACCTGGTGGAGCGGTTCAAGGAGTTCGACGGCTGGTCGCCGCTGAAGGAGCCGGTCGCGCGGGACCTCGTCCTGGCCAACGCCAGTCTGTACTGGCTGACCGGCACCGGCGGGTCTTCGTCATGGCCGTACTACGAAGGGGCCGCCGGGCTGCCGATCGATCAGCGGGCGGTGCCGACGGGGGTCTCGCACGGAGGTGCGGCGATCATGCGGCGCATCGCGTCCCGCCGGAACGACCTGCGGTGGTGGGGCGACGCGGTGAGCCCCAGCCACATGGTGGGCCTGGCCGCCCCGGAAACCCTGGTCACAGCCATCCGCACCTTCTTCGGCCTGCTCTGACCCGCGACCGTCAGGCGGCTTCCAGGACGAAGAACAGGAAGCTCAGGAACCGCGTGCCGGTGATCTCGCGGAACTCCTCGGGGAACAGCTCGCGGGCCTCCGGCGCGGCCGGCGGTTCGCTGATGACGCTGATCCGGAAGCCGGCCTCGGTGAACGCCTCGCTCATCGCGTGCAGCGGCCGGTCCCAGAACCTCATCCGGGCGGTCTGCCCTCCCATGGTCCATTCTTCGACCCGGTCGCGAGTTCCGAAGTAGACGGGCCTTTCCCCGGCCATGTGCTTGACGAGGGTGCTGACGAAGGGATGGTCGACCGAGACGAGGAGCCGGCCGCCGGGCTTCAGCACGCGTCGCAGCTCGGCCAGCGCCGGCCCCCAGTCCTCCAGGTAGTGCAGCACCAGGGACGCGATGACGTCGTCGAACTCGCCGTCGGGCAAAGGCAGTGGGCTGCCCAGGTCGGCGACCCGCAGGTCCGCGTCGGCGCCCAGCCGTCGCCGGGCCAGCTCCAGCATCCCGGCGCTCGCGTCGACGCCGGTCACGACGGCCCCTCGATCGCGCAGCTCGGCGAACAGGGGACCCGAGCCGCAGCCGGCGTCGAGGACGCGCCGGCCGGTCACGTCCCCGGCGAGCTCCAGCATCGCGGGCCGCTCGTAGTACGCGTTCACGAGGCCGGTCTCGTTCTCGGCCGTGTACCCCTCGGCGATCCTGTCGTAGTCGTTGAATCCGGACGGAGTGGAAGGCATGCGGGCCATTTTGGCCCATGGCGAGATGATCAGGTGAGAGGAGGGAGCACGGCAGGCCGTGCGGTACCGGCGCCCGCCTGTGCCGAAACAACGCGGCTCACCGCGAATCGCCGGACGACGTCGACACGTCGACCTTCGGCTCGCTGGATCACCGGTCAGGTGCTGCGGGTCGCCGGCGGGCACGCCCTCTGAGGGCTCGGCCGTGCGTGCCCACCACCACGAACGGTGGTGGGCACAGGGGGCAGGGACGGGCGGTTCCCACGCGAGCCAGGTCAGCGCGGTCGTGGCTCGCCCTGCTCCCGTCCGGCCGTGCCGTGAGATCTCACGGCAGGAGCCGGGCGGCCTTGACCTGGTGCAGGTGGATGACCACGTCGAAGGAGCGTCCCAGGGCGGCCTGGACGGCCTGGCCGGGCGACCAGAACCCGCCGCCGATCAGGCGGGTGTTCCGGGCTCGCGACAGCCACGCCTTGGCGGCGGCCGGCGCGGTGCGGGTGTCGAGCATGAAGTCGCGGTGGCGCACCTGGTCCAGCGTATGCTCGTTGTAGTCGGCGGGCGCGGCGGGGACCGAGCCCTTGCACGTCATCGGCCGCTCGGCGGGCTTGACGCCGTCCGGGCAGCCGTCCTCGGAGCCGGCGAAGTTGTAGCCGCCCTGGTCGAAGCTGGTGCCGACGGTGACGAACCGGTCGCCGAGCCGCTTGCGCAGCAGGCCGCCCATCGGGGTCGGCACGAACGCGGTGTCGATCGGGGTGTAGCTCAGATGCGCGTTCAGCCCGGACACCTGGATCTTGGCCCCGGTGGTGGCGTTCCACCAGGCCACGTTGTCGGCCAGCACGCTGTCGCGGTACTCCTGGGCCTGGCGGCGGCCGTCCTCGGTGGCCTGGTCGAAGGCGAAGTCGGTGAAGGTCTGCGACAGCGCGCGGGCGTGCTGCACCGCCCACTTGTCCGCGCCCTGGCGCTCCAGCAGCCTGAGCGCCTGCGTGGCGCGCCGCGCGTGGTCCTGCCTGGTCTTCAGGGGTACGGCCATCGCCTGTGCCATGTACTCCCCGGCGTTCTTCGTGGTGGGCCGCAGCCCGTCGTACAGCCGGGTGAGCTCGGGCAGCAGGGCGGGGTGGCGCTGCTTGACGTAGGCCAGCACCTTGTCGAAGAGGATGTCGCCGGGGTAGAGCAGGTCGGCGCCCATGAACTGGACCTTCTCTGCGTGGCCGGCGTTGTGGGCCCGCATGTACCGGACCAGGTCGAGGAACTCGCGGTTGTCGAACAGGTCGTAGGGGCCCTTGACCTCGTCGTGGAAGATCGCCTGCGGGTCGCCCTTGCCGTACAGGACGTAGTCGTTCAGGCGCAGGCCGGTGCTCCAGCTCAGCTCGCGGGCGAACGTGGTGAACCCCTTCTCGGCCACCAGGTAGCGGAACAGCCGCTGGTTGAGGGTGTAGAACTCGGCGGTGCTGTGCGTGGCCTCGCCCACGCCGACCACCTGCGCCCGCCCCACCATGGCGCCGAAGGCGTCGAGGTCGTGCCCGCGAGCCCCGGGAGAGGTGGAGGCCAGCGGCTTGGCCACGCTGTCGAGCGCGGCCACCACGCCGGTGTCGGCCGACGCGGGCGCGGCGACGGCGATGGTGCCGGCCATGGTCAGGCCGGCCGAGGCCAGGCCGAGGGCAAGAAGCTTCATCGTGTTTCCTGAAAGGTGAGAGGGCTGTTTGCGGTAGGTCCAAAACTGCCGGGACGCGCTGACACCCGGTTGAGCATCGGCTGACGGCGGCCCGGGGCGCTGTCAGCTCAGATCCGGGGACCGAGGAAACAGCCGCCGGAGGCGTCGACGACCTGGCCGGTCACCCACCGTCCGGCCTCCGAGGCCAGGAAGGCGACCACGTCGGCGATGTCGTCGGGCCGGCCGACGCGGGGGATGGCGTTGCCGGTGCCGACCATCTGCTGGACCTCGGGGTTGCCGAGCATCCATGGGTTCATGTCGGTGACCGTCGGCCCGGGCGCGACGGCGTTGACGGTGATGCCGCGCGGGCCCACCTGCTGGGCCAGGGAACGGCTGAGCACCTCGATGCCGACCTTGCTCATCGCGTACGGCGCCTCGGGCATGGCGATCCTGGTCGCCGCGGTGGTCACGTTCACGATCCGGCCGCCGTCGTTGAGCAGCGGAAGGGCCCGCTGGACGATGAACAGCGGCGCCTTGGTGTTGATCGCGATCAGCCGGTCGAAGGCCTCGGGGGTGACGGTGCCGATCGGCCCGCCGGTGTTGATGGCGGCGTTGTTGACCAGGATGTCCAGCCGCACCTGGCCGGTCCTCGCGGTGAGCCCCGCCTCCAGTCCGGCGAACAGGGTGTCGACGTCCCCGGGCACGCCCAGTTCGGCCCGTACCGGGAAGGCGCGGCCGCCGTCCTTCTCGATCAGCTGCACGGTCTCCAGGGCCGCGTCCTCGTTGCTGCCGTAGTGCACGGCCACCAGCGCGCCCGCGGCCGCCAGCCGCCGTGCCACGGCCCGGCCGATCCCTCGCGAGGCCCCGGTCACCAGTGCCGTCTTGCCTGTGAGCTGCGTCATCTTGTCACTCCAGAATCGTTCGACTTGTTCGGTGACCCAGGATCCAGGCGCTGAACAGCCCGAAACAATGACAAAATGCGCAAGGCAGAATTGACCCCGAGAGCAACGTGAGGGGGAGTCGTGGAGCTGCGCGACATCGAGATCTTCCTGACGCTGGCCGAAGAGCTCCACTTCGCCCGCACCGCCGAGCGGTTGCACGTCACCCCCGCCCGGATCACCAAGGCGGTCCAGAAGCAGGAGCGCCAGATCGGCGCCCTGCTCTTCGAACGAAGCTCTCGGTCGGTACGGCTGACGCCGATCGGCCGGCAGCTCCGCGACGACCTCTGGCCGATGTACAGCGGCCTCCAGGAGGGCGTGCGCCGGGCCAGGCTGGCCGCCGAGGGGATCACCGGCGTGCTCAGGGTCGGCATGATCCCGCACAACTCCTACGACCTGCGGCGCTACTGGGACGATTTCCGCGACCACCATCCCCAGTGGAGGCTGCAGATCCGGATCTCCCCGTTCGCCGATCCGTTCGCCCGGGGACGCCGGCGCCGTCCTCAAGGCCGAGCTGGTCCATCAGGACGCCCAGGTCGGTGAAGGACGTGTGCGCGGCTCCCGTGAGCAGCAGCCAGCGCTTCCAGCCGTTCAGCCGCGTCCAGACGCGCTCCCACGAGGCGGCCGAGTCGCCCTTGCCCGGCGTGTACGTGGCCGGCTTGCCCAGGAACAGGAACGGCCGTGTCGACCCGGCCTCCGGGAGCGTCGTCTCCACGCTGCCGTCGAGGTCGATGCCGGCGCGCAGCCGGCTGTCGGCCAGCAGGGACGCGACGGTCGCCGCGCCGCCCGCCGAGTGACCGGCCATGGCGATCCTGGACGGGTCGACGAGGCCGGCCCCCTTCCACTTCGCGTGTGCGCCGGTGAGCTGGTCGAGCACGAACGACACGTCGGCCGCCCGGCTCTTCTCCAGCTTCGCCCACCAGGCCGGGCCCTTGTCGTCGATCTCGCACGTGACGCAGGTGGTGACCCGGCCGTCGGGGAAGGAGGTGGCGACGTTCTCGTAGGTGTGGTCGACGGCGGCCACCACGTAGCCGCGGCTCGCCAGCTCTTCGGCCAGGGCCGTGAGCTCGGTCCGGGGCTTGCTGTGCCCGGGGGACAGGACGACGAGGGGCAGGCTGCGGGGGCGTCCGGCGGGGCGGGCGTCGGTGAAGGCGTTGGTCCGGGTCCTGCTCAGGATGTCGGGCGGGAGGTCGGTGATCCCGCCGTCCTTGAGAGCAGCAGCTCGGACGCCTTCGCCGTCATGTACGGGGCCCGGTGACGGCCCGGCGACCTGGCCGGGTACCACAGCGAGACCATGAGCTCGCGCGCCTTGACCGAGGGGACCCAGGGGTCGGGACGCGAGGTGTCCTTCAGGTACAGGGACGTGGTGCCGACCGGCCGTGACCCGGTGGGGGCCGGCAGGTACGGCGCAGGCGTCCCGGACGCCGCGGCGGGAGAGGCGTGGACGAGCCCGGCGGCCAGGACGGCGGCCAGCCCGGCGGCGACCGCCGTCCGGCCACGACGCGGACGGACTGATGTCAGGTGCTTGATCGTGTGAACCACGCCAGCAATATACCTCGGGAGTATATACGCGGTGTATAAACCGATCGCGGGCGCTCAGAGGCAGCCGGCGCGCGGCCGGACCGCGACGACGACGTCCACGCTTGAGCCCGCGGGCACGGTGCCGCCCGGCTGCGGGCTCTGGCCGACGACCTCGCCCAGGTGGTTGCACAGACGGTCGTCCGGCGTCGTGCTCCCGGTGCCGAGCAGGAGGCCGACGGCGAGCAGCGGCCGGCTCGCCAGGATTCCGAGCGTCCCGGTCAGGTCGGGCACCACGACCGATCCCGGCGCCGCGACGGCCAGGACCGCGATGCCGGCGCTCGCGGTCACCACACCGCTCAGGCCGCCGACCACCGCCGGAGCGAGAACAGGATTGCCCGCGCTCGCGACGCCGTTGCCGGCCTGGCCGTAGGTGTTGTCGCCCCAGTAGCGCAGCGCGCCGGCGGAGTCGACGGCCAGGCTCTCACCCTGGCCCGCGCTGACATGGGTGACGCCGGACAGGCCGAGGCGGACCGGGGTGGCGTGGTCGTTCACCGTGCCGTCGCCGAGCTGGCCGGCCCAGTTCCTGCCCCAGGCCCAGACGGTGCCGTCGCCGCCGAGCGCCAGCGTGTGCCCGATGCCCGCGGAGATCTCGGTGATGCCGGACACGTGCCGGTCCACGCGGACGGGTGTGGAGCGGTCCGTGGTGGTGCCGTCCCCCAGCTCGCCGGAGAAGTTGTATCCCCAGGACCAGACCGAGCCGTCGTTGCGCAGCGCCATCCCGAACTCGCCCGTGGCCGACACCTGCGTGATCCCGTACGGGACCTTCACCCGGACCGGGGTCGCGCGCTGGGTGGTCGTGCCGTCGCCCAGCTGCCCGAAGCGGTTGAGCCCCCAGGCGAACGCCTCGCCGTTCGACCTCAGGGCGAGACTGAAGCCCGACCCCGCGGCCGCCTGGACGACGCCGGTGATCGGCACCCTGATCGGGGTCGGGGTGCGGGTGGTGGTGCCGTCGCCCAGTTCGCCGAAGTCGTTGGAGCCCCACGCCCAGAGCGAGCCGTCCCGTCCCACGGCCAGGGTGTGGCCGATGCCGCTGCTGACCTGCTTGATCGGCGGCAGGCCGGGCACCGGCTCGGGGATCTGCCGGGTTCCGTCGCCCCACGTCCACAGCGAGCCGTCGGCGTGCAGGCCGTAGCTCTCCAGGTAGACGCCGCTCACCTGGACCACGTCGTGGCCGCCCGCGGAGACCATCGGGATCGGCCGGGTGACGGGGGTGTCGTTCGTGCCGTTGCCGACCTGGCCGAAGAAGTTGTACCCCCACGCGTGCACGATGGGCGCCCCGGCGGCCTCCGCCGGGGACGCGTGGACGCCGGTCGCCACCAGCGCGGCCCCGACCAGAACCGATCGAAATCCTCTCGACAGCTTCAACCTCGCTCCTCTCCGGTTGCCCGTCTCTACCGGCAGGGCGTTCCATCCCGTTCCACGGCCCTGCCTTTGCGCGTCCAGGGGGTTCCGGCGGCGCCGACCTGGAGATCGTCCAGCCCGAGGGCGGGCTTCGCCGCCCGGCGACCCCGGCCTTACCGGGCGGCGCGGGCAAATGCCCGCGTTTGCACTTATAGCGCGTGTGCAACTATTGTCGGAGCTTGCAAAGTGCACCAGCAATCACATGAAGGGTCGCGCGATGCCTCTCGCACTCCTCGCCCTGGCCATCGGGGCCTTCGGGATCGGCACCACCGAGTTCGTGATCATGGGCCTGCTGCCCGAGATCGCCGGCGACTACGGTGTGTCCATCCCCACCGCGGGCCTGCTGGTCACCGGCTACGCGATCGGCGTGGTCATCGGCGCCCCGCTGATGACGGCGCTCGGCACCAGGATCAGCCGCAAGACGATGCTGCTCGTGCTGATGGGCCTGTTCGTGGCCGGCAACCTGCTGTCCGCGCTGGCGCCGGGCTTCGGCACGATGCTCGCCGGCCGCATCGTGGCCTCACTGGCCCACGGCGCCTTCTTCGGCATCGGCTCGGTGGCCGCCGCCGACATGGTCGCCCCGCACAAGAAGGCCGGCGCCATCGCCACCATGTTCACCGGCCTGACCATCGCGAACGTCGTGGGCGTGCCGCTGGGCACCTTCATCGGGCAGGCGGTGGGCTGGCGCACCACGTTCGCGATCGTCGCCGTGCTGGGACTGGTCGGCCTGCTCGGCATCGCCGTGCTCGTGCCCGCCATGCCCCGGGCCGAGGGCACCCGCCTGCGCGGCGAGCTGAGGGCGTTCCGCAACCCGCAGGTGCTGCTCGCGATGGCGATGACCGTGCTCGGCTTCGGCGGCGTCTTCGCCGCGATCACCTACGTCGCGCCGATGATGACCCAGGTGGCCGGTTACTCCGCCGACGCGGTCACGTGGCTGCTCGTGCTGTTCGGCGTCGGCATGTTCCTCGGGAACCTGCTCGGCGGCCGGTTCGCCGACCGCGCCCTGATGCCCCTGCTCTACACCACCCTCGGCGGGCTCGCCGTCGTGCTGGCGCTGTTCACCCTGACCGCGCACAACAAGGTCGCCGCCGCCGCGAGCATCCTGCTGGTGGGGGCGCTGGGCTTCGCCACCGTGCCGCCGCTGCAGAAGCGCGTGCTCGACCAGGCCCATGGCGCGCCGACGCTGGCCTCCGCCGTCAACATCGGCGCGTTCAACCTCGGCAACGCGCTCGCCGCCTGGCTGGGCGGCCTGGTCATCGCCGCGGGCCTGGGCTACACCGCTCCGAACTGGGTGGGCGCCCTCCTGGCCGCCGCCGCCCTGGTCCTGGCCGTCTTCTCGGCCGCACTGGAGCGCCGCGCGCCCGCGCGTGAGGCGGCCGGCGCGGTCCCGGTTCCCGCCCTCGTGCACGACTGACCACCTGTCCGCCTCACCACAGGAGAAGCCTCATGAACGCCACCGCCGTCACACCACTGACCACCGCCGACGCCGAGACCCTGATCACGGCCGCCCGCTCCGCCGCCGGGACGGCCGGCGTCCCGGTCAGCGTCAGCGTCCTGGACGCGGGCGGGCACCTGCTCGCCTTCCGCCGCGACGACCGCGCCGTGCTGATCTCCGGCGAGACCAGCACCCGCAAGGCCTACACCGCCCTCCAGCTGAACGCCCCGACCGCCGACCTGGTCGACCTCGTCAAGCCCGACGGTCCCTTCCACACCCTGCAGACCGCGCTCGACCGGCCGCTGCTGTTCATCGCCGGCGGGCTGCCGATCCACCGCGACGGCCACCTGATCGGCGCGATCGGCCTCGGCGGCGGCGCTCCCGAGCAGGACCACTCCTTCGCCACCGCCGCACTGGAGCAACTCAGCCGGTGACCCCGTAGGGGGGCATCGCGGCCCGCCGAGCGGTCGCAAGATTTTACCCAACGACCTTTTGCGACTTCTCTACCTGCGCAGACGCCCACTGGGAAACTGGCAGGCGGCTGGAGGCACGAACGTTCGGGGGCGATGCGGTGCGAATGGTTCAGCGCGTGATCCCGGTGGTGGCGGCGGTCACCGTCCTGGTCCCGACGGCAGGCGGCGGAGTCGGGCAGGCGATGCGCGTCGCGGAGCCGGAACGGGACACGGCTGAGCTGTCGGTGCCCGCACGGGAGGCGGCGGCGCTCACCTGGTCCGAATGCGGGAACGGGCTGCGGTGCGCCACGTTGTCCGTGCCCGCCGACTGGGCCAGGCCACGCGAGACCCGCACGACCGTCGAACTCGCCATGATGCCCGCCCAGGACCCGCTGCGACGGCTTGGGGCGCTGGTGGTCAACACCGGTTCCGCCTCCGTCGTACGTGAGGTCAGGGCCCGGCCGGACACCGTGGGCGAACTGGCCAGGTGGTTCGACGTGGTGCTGGTCGAGGCGCGCGGAGCCGGCGAACGGGGGACCACGGGGGTGTGCCCCCGCTCGCAACCCGACCCGGCCCGGCTGCGGGTGGCCGAGGGGCGCACGGCCTGGCGCGCGTTCGCCCGGGACAACGCCGCCTACGACCGTTCCTGCCGCGCCGCGCTCGGGCCCGCCTACGCCGGGCTCACGTCCTGGCAGGTCGCCCACGACCTCGACGCCGTACGTGCCGCGCTGGGCGAGTCCCGGCTGAGCTACCTCGGCAACGGCTACGGAAGCGTGTACGGGCAGGCGTACCTGGAGCTGTTCCCCGGCCGGGCCGGGCGGATGTACCTGGAGGGGCTGCCCGACCACACCGAGACCGGGCTCGAACGGCGGTTGCTCGCCCAGGCCCGTGCCCAGGAACGGCAGCTCGGCCACTTCCGCGACTGGTGCCGGACCCGTCCCGGCTGCCCGCTCGGCCACGCGGACGCCGTCCGGGTGTTCGACGCCCTGGTCAGGCGCGCGCCTCTGCGGCCGGGCGGCGGCGAACGCAGGGTGAGCCGGAACGAGGTCGCCGCCGCCGTATGGGCGGGCCTCACCCCGGCGCGCTGGCCGGCACTCGCGCACGCCCTCTCCGCAGCGAGAACGGGCGACGCCACGGGCCTGGCCGCCCTGATCCCCGCCGAGCAGCCGGAACGGACGCCGGCCGCCGGCGCGGCGGTTCCCGGCCCGCCGCAGGCGGCAACGCAGCGACAGGCTCCCGGGACAGCGGCTGGGGAGGCCGTGCCGGGGGACGTGGAAGGGGTCAGGTGGTGCCGTGACTTCGGGTTGGCCGTGCCGGGCTATCGCCGGTTCCTGCAGGTGGAGGCGCGGTTGCGGAGGGCGGCGCCGCGGGTGGGGTGGCTGAGCGGGAGGGCGGAGGCCGCCAGGTGCCTGGGCGCGGCGCGGTCGCCCGGCTGGCCGCCGCACCCGGTGGCGGCCGGGCTCAAGGTGCCGCCGGTGCTGGTCGGCGTGGGACGGCTGGACAACGGCACGCCGTCCTCCGGGGCCGCGCGGGCAGCCGCGCAGATCCCCGGGGCGCGGCTGCTGTGGCACGGGGACGGGCAGGGCGCGTACCTGGCACAGGGGGTGAGCAGGCTGCGGGCGGCCTGCCTGCGCACGAAGGTGCACGACTACCTGGTCAACGGCGTCCTGCCGAAGCCGGGCACGTTCTGCCCGGGCGAGCTGACGGCGGGGAACGCCCCGTAGCCGAGATTTCCCAGGCCGGGTGGAGAATCAGGCCGATAGGGTGCTGACGTGATGGTCGAACGGGCGGTGGCGGCGGACGCGGGAGAGATCCTCACCCTCCAGCGGGCCGCGTACGTGAGCGAGGCCCAGCTCTACGGCGACCCCTACATCCCGCCGCTGGTGGAGTCGCTGGAACAGGTGCGCAAGGCCGTCGAGACGGCCGTCGTGCTCAAGGCCGTGGACGCGGGCCGGATCGTTGGCGTTGTGCGCGGCCAGGTGGCCGGCACCACCTGCCTGATCGGCCGGCTCGTCGTCGCGCCCGACCGGCAGGGGCAGGGGCTCGGCACGGCCCTGCTGGAGGCGCTGCACGAGCAGGTGCCGGAGGCGGAGGCGTTCGACCTGTTCACGGGCCACCTGTCGGACGGGAACCTGCGCCTGTACCGGCGGCTCGGCTACCGGGAGACCCACCGCGAGCGCATGGACGACCACCTGACCCTGATCCACCTGCGCCGCCGGCCGGCCTGAACACCGGGCTCGACGGGTGCGGCGGGATGGATAGTCTTTTCCGGTGCTGAAGATTGGGCTCACCGGCGGCATCGGCTCGGGCAAGAGCGAGGTGTCCAGGCGGCTGGCGGCCAGAGGCGCCGTCGTGGTCGACGCTGACAAGATCGCGCGTGAGGTGGTCGAGCCCGGCACGGTGGGCCTGGCCCGGGTGGTGGCGGCGTTCGGGGAGGGCGTGCTGCACCCCGACGGCTCGCTGAACAGGGAACGGCTGGGCTCGGTGGTCTTCGCCGACCCCGACCGGCTGGCCGCGCTCAACGCGATCGTGCATCCGCTGGTGGGCGAGCGGGTGGCCGAGCTCCAGGGGCAGGCGGCCGACGACGCGATCCTGGTCTACGACGTGCCGCTGCTGGTGGAGAACAAGCTCGCGCCCATGTACGACCTGGTGATCGTGGTCGACGCGGCCGACGAGGTGCGGATCAGGCGCCTGGCCGAGCATCGCGGCATGGCGGAGGCCGACGCCAAGGCCCGCATCGCCGCCCAGGTCGACCGGGAGCAACGCCTGGCCGCCGCCGACCTGGTGATCCCCAACGAAGGCTCGCTCGACGACCTGGAGGCCCGGGTCGACGAGGTCTGGCACGAGCTCGTACGCCGCGCCGCCCGCGGATAGCGGCAAGGGCGGGCGGGGATGGCCCCCGCCGGCCCTCAGAAGGGCGAGTCGAGCGGCACCTGACGCACCCCCGGCAGGTACGGGTCCAGCTCGCCCAGCTCGAACCGCGACATCCCGATGACGTGCCAGAACTGCCCGCCCGGCTCGCCGTGCACCTTGTAGCGCCCGTCCGGCGTCAGGGCGGCCCACCCCTCGGGCAGCCCCAGCAGCGTCGCCCGCCGCTCGCCGCCCTCCCACAGGATCACCACGCCGTCGTCGCCCGCGCTGGCCAGCAGGTCGGACGTGGGGCTGTAGGCCACCGACCACACCCGGCGCGCGTGCCCGGTGAGGGAGTGCAGCAGCCGCCCCGTCGCGGTCTCCCACACCCGCACGGTCAGGTCGTCGCCGCCGGTCGCCAGGTGACGGCCCGTGGCGTCGAAGGCCAGGCTCCACAGCCGGCCGTCGTGCCGGGTCAGCGTGTGGGCCAGGCGCGGCTGCCAGGGCTGGCCGGGCCGCAGCTCCCACACCATCGCGCGGCCGTCGTTGCCGGCGCTGGCCAGGTAGCGGCCGTCGGGGGAGAAGGCCACGGAGTAGACCCGGTCGGTGTGGCCCTCCAGCGTCGCCACCCGGCCGCCGGAGGCGACGTGCCACAGGCGGACGAGCTTGTCGTCGCAGCCGGTGGCCACGTAGTCGCCGAAGGGGCTGAAGGCGATCGAGCGCACCCGTCCCCGGTGGTCGACCAGGTCGACGGCCATGCGCCCGGTCGGCCGGTACCAGATCTTGACGCTGTCGTCGTCGTTGGCCGTGGCCAGCATGTTCCCGTCGGGGCTGAACGCCTCGGCCCACACGTGGTCGGTCTCGGCGTGCAGCTCGCGTTCGTAGTCGCCGGTCGTGGCGTTCCAGAAGTGCACGCCGCCGTCGTTGCTGGAGGTGGCCAGCACCGGGCCGGCGGGGGAGAACAGGGCGGAGATCAGCCGGTCGGCGGTGCCGGTGAACTCCCGCAGCCGCCGCCCGGTGTGCGGCTCCCACACGCGGACGACGCCGTCGTTGCCGCTGGTGGCCAGCATCGAGCCGTCGGCGCTGAACCGCACCGACGAGATCCGCCGGCCGTGGCCGCGCAGCACCCGCTGGCACTGCCCGGAGACCGGGTCCCACAGGCGGACGGTGCCGTCGTTGCTGCTGGTGGCGAGCTGCTGGCCGTCGGGACGGAACGCGAACGGCCACACCGAGCTGCGGTGGCCGGTCAGCTCCACGCGCTTGCCGCCGCCCACGGGCTGCAGCCGGACCGTGCCGCCGGAGTCGCCGCTGGCCACCGTGCGGCCGTCGGGGCTGAAGGTCACCTGGTAGACGGCCGCCGTGTGCGTGGTGTGCACGCCGAGCGGCTCGCCGGTCGCCTCCCACAGCCGTACGCTGCCGGCCGTGTCGCCGCTGGCCAGCATCGAGCCGTCGGGCGAGAACGTCAGGCAGTAGACGCTGCCGGCGTGGCCGGTCAGCTCGTGCCGGGGGGACCAGGTGGCGGTGTCCCACAGCCGGATCGTGCCCGCCTCGTCGCCGGTGGCCAGCAGGGTGCCGTCGGGGCTGTGCACGGCCCGGTAGACGCTGCCGCGGTGGCCGTCGAGGGTCACCGTCGTCTCCCCGCCGACCAGGTCCCAGACCCGGACGACGCCCGCGGAGTCGCCGGTCACGAGCTGCGAGCGGCCGAAGGAGGCGGTGTAGACCGGCGCGCGGTGCCCGGGCAGCTCGTGGACCAGCCGCCCGGACGCGGTCTCCCACACCCGCACCACGCCGTCGCCGCCGCCGGCCGCCACCAGCTCGCCCGAGGGGCTGAGGCGTACCGGCCACACGCCGTCGGGGTGGCCGGTCAGGGTGTGCAGGCGCCGGCCGGTGAGGGTGTCCCAGAGCAGGACCGTGCCGTCGCTCGCGCCGGTGGCCAGCAGGTCGCCGGCGAAGGTGACGGCGTAGACCCGGCCGCGGTGGCCCTGGAGGGTGCGCACCGGGGAGCCGCCGGCGCACAGCAGCACGCCGCCGTCCTCGTTGCCGATCGCGACGGTCGAGCCGTCGGGGCTGTAGGCGATGGGCTCGGGCAGGCGGGAGGTCTGGAAGTGGTAGCCGTACGGGACGCCGATGCCGGCCGGCGCGAACTCCACCTCGACGGGCTGGCCCGGCACCACCGCCGCGCCCGGCAGGTGCGGCAGCGTGCCGGTCACGTTGATCAGGGAGGCCCGGTGCCAGCGGGCGCCCTCGACCGTGACGTCGCTCAGGTCGACCTGCGCCAGCCGCGCGCCCGACAGGTCGGCCCCGGTCAGGTCGGCGCCGGTCAGCCGGGCGCCGTCGAGCCGGGCGCCGGCCAGGCTGGCGTGACGCAGGACGGCCCTGGACAGGTTCGTGCCGGCGAGGGTGGCCTCCGACAGGTCGGCGCCGGTCAGGTCGACCTCCTGGAGGTCGCGCGCCGACAAATCCTCGCCCTTGAGGTTCGCGCCGCGCAGGTCGGCCTTGGCCGGGGTGCGCAGCCGGGCCGCGATCTTGACCGCGTTCGCCCTCGCCACGTCGTCGGCGGGCGGGTCGGCCACCCAGGCGCGCAACGCCCGTACGTCGGCCAGGTCGCACAGGAACTCGACCGTCAGCGCCGACAGCGGCCTGCGGGCCAGCGGGAGAGGGTTGTCCAGGTTCGCGGCGATATGGCGGGCGATGAGCCACTCCATCACCGAGGCATGGATGAACCCGAACATGCCCTCCTCGGTACGGACGAGCAGACTGCCCGAGCCCATCGCGTGCGCGGCGTGCGCGGGCGAGAGCTGGCCCGAGGCCAGGTCGCTCAGGGTCTCGCCGATCTCGGTCAGCTCGTCCACGCCGAGCAGCGTCTCGCCGCTGTCCCACAGGCGCAGCGCCAGCGCGGTCACCACCCGCCACAGCTCGTCGATCGTCAGCGCCCCGGGCGAGCCGGGGACGCGGGCCCGCCGCTCCTCGAAGGCCAGCCAGGTGCTGAGGATCTCCTCGTACAGCAGGGCGGGGCTGAGGGTGTGCTGGGCGCCGGCGACCGTGCGCAGGCGGTCGGCGTCGAGGTCGGCGATGAAGCTGAGCATGCGCGGGTTCTGGGCCAGCGCGAGAAGGTCCTTGATCTCGGCCATGAGCGACATGCGCGCGCCGGCCTCGTCGCCGTCGTCGAACCGGTTGGCCAGGTAGGAGCGGATCTGGTCCTGGGTGAAGTCCTCCACGCTGAGCACCCGCCGCTGCGGCAGCACGCCCACCATCTCGCCCAGCGAGGTCAGCACCTGGCTGTGCGACTTGAAGTGCTGCGTACGGCTGGCCACCACGATCTTGGCCTTGTCCTCGGCCGCGGCGAGCAGGGTGGCCAGGTGGTCGGCCGCCCGGTCGTAGGTCAGCCGGGTGACCAGCTCGTCGAACCCGTCGAACAGCAGCACGATGCGCCCCTGCCGGAGCAGGTAGCGGAACGCCTTGAGGTCGATGAACTCCTCGCCGTGCCCGGCCAGGTGCGCCGCCACCAGGGCGTCGACCGAATGGGCCTTGTCGAGGGCGCGCAGCTCGATGAAGATCGGCGTCAGGTGCGGCAGCTCGACCGGGATGCGCCTGGCCAGCTCGCGCAGCGCGAACGTCTTGCCGTGGCCGAAGTCGCCGAGCATCAGCAGGAACCGGCCGTGGTCGGTGGCCAGCAGCCGCATCAGCTCGTCGGTGAGCCCCTGCCTGATCTGGCTGTTGGGGCGGTCGAGCTCGCGGTAGCGCTGGGGGACGTAGAGGCCGGGCGGGTAGCGGCGGTCGCCGGTGAGCCTGCCGGTCTGCTCGGCGACGTACCCCGACAGGTCGAGCAGGCCCTGGAACTCCACGAAGCTGCGCACCCGCACGCCCTTGCGCATGAGGTCGTCGCGGAGCGCGCGGGGGGCCGGCGGGCCCTGGTAGACCAGCTCGGCGGCCAGGTCGGCGGCATGGGCGCGGCGGGCGAACCCGACGGCGGCGGCCTCGGTCAGCTCGCCGACGTGCGCGCCGATCATGAGCTGCCGGACGAACCCGTCGTCGGGGTGGGTGACCACCAGGTGGTCGGGGAACCGGCGGATCTTGGCCCGCTCGTGCCGGGCCTCGCAGACCTCGGTGATGCGGTCGAGCAGCAGCTCGACGGGGCTCGGCTCGCGTTCCTCGGGCTTGGCGGCGGGCGGCGGCGCGTCGGGGGTCTCGCCCGTGAACGTGGCCCGCACCGCCCGCCAGCCGTGCCGGGCGCGGACGGGCTTGCCGGCGTCGGGCGTCCAGGTGCGCATGCCGTCGGGGGTGATCTCGACCACCTGGTGATGGCCGGAGCGCGGGGCCACGACCGCCGCGAAGCCCGGCCGGGGCTCGATGGTCGCGCCGGTCGCGCCGGACCCGTGGAAGAGCAGGTTGAGCCGGTGGGTGAGCAGCCGGTCGAAGGTGGGCGCGTCGCGCAGCGCGGCCGGCGGATGGCCGATCGCGCCCAGCCGCAGCCAGGCGCTCTCCTCATAGGGACGCAGCCGCTCGGCGAACCACGCGGCCTGCGCCTCGCCCAGCAGCGCGTACGCGTCGCGCTCCAGATGGCTCATCGCCATCGTCGAGTTGAGCCCCGCCACGACCACCCGCAGGTCGGGCACCTCGAACAGCGTCCAGGGCTGGCCCCCGTCGAACACCCGGTCGTCCAGGCCCTGGTACACCTCGCGGAACAGCCCGGCGAAATGCCGCCACTTGGGCCAGTAGGGGGGCTGCGGGCTCACGTCGTCGGCCTCGCAGGTCATGAAGTACGCGCTGGCCGCGGCCTTGGTGACGTCGCGCGGGCCGGGCAGCAGCACCAGCCGGTGGGGCTCCAGCCCGATCAGCAGCCGCAGGTCGGTGACGAACTGCGTGGCCTGCGCGAACTGCCCCAGACTGCCGGACTCGGTCAGGTCGCCGCTCACCACCATGAGGTCGGGACGCGGCATGCCCCGGTCGTACATGGCGGTCAGGTCGGCCCAGATACGGGCCTGCATGTCCTCCGGCGTGAACGGCTCGCCCGGATCGGGCAGCGCCCGGCCGAACCTCGGCCCGCCGATGTGCAGGACGTTGACCGACTCGCGCCCCCGCTCGCCGCCGCCCGCCGGCGGGAACTTGGGGGCCGTCGCCGGGGTGCGGCGGGCCCTGGTCAGATCGGTCGTCGGGGGCAGCGTCGGGGCCGGGGGCGGCACCAGGCGGCCGGAGGGGAAGGCGGGGGCGGCCTCCGGCTTGGCCCGTCCGGCCATCGCCTCGCCGACCCGGCCCAGCAGCAGCGCCCTGGCCTGCCCCGAGTCGGTGACGCCGAGCAGGTCGACCCAGGTGATCGTGGACAGCAGGCCCTCCAGTTGCACGTCCTCCAGCCGGATCGTGACGAGCTTGTTGGAGGGGTTGTCCGGGTCGGCGCGCATGGCCGCCTGCCACTCCATGCGCCCGTAGCGCGAGGTCAGGTAGTTGCGCGAGAGCACGGCCACGACGAGCTGCGCCTCGCTGACCCCACGGTCCATGAAGTCGATGAAGTTGGTGCCGGGCACGAAGTCCCAGGCTTGGATCATGGTCCGGTAGCCGGCCGCCTCCAGCTCCCAGGCGATCCAGGTCGCCCAGGCGGTGTCGGCCGGGGAGTAGCTGACGAAGATCTCGGTCGGCCTGCCGTCACGTGCCATCTGCTCAGTATCCACCGAGGAATCGGCGTTTTGGAGTCAGTGTGCGATCATCGTCAAGTGTGGCGGCGTCTGAGCGTGCTCGATCTGATCAGGATCGGGCTGCTTGCTCTCGGTCTGGTCTTCGTGGCGACCGGTCTACTGCCGTGGCGCGACGCCGTGGAGAGCCTCGCTGACATCGGGCCGCTGCTGATCTTCCTGGTCGCCATCATCGTGCTGGCCGAGCTGACCAAGGAGGCGCAGGTCTTCGACGCCATCGCCGCTCGGATGGCGGTGCTCGGCCGCGGCAACTACACCGCACTTTTCTTTCTTTGTACGGCCTTCGCGTCATTTGTCACGATATTTCTGAACCTCGACACCACCGCCGTCCTGCTCACCCCCGTCATGCTGGCCCTGGCGCCCCGGGCCCGCATCGCCGCCCTGCCGCTGGCGATGACCACCATCTGGCTGGCCAACACCGCGAGCCTGCTGCTGCCGGTCTCCAACCTCACCAACCTGCTCAGCATGGAGAAACTCGGCCTCGACGCCCAGGGCTTCGCCGCCCGCATGTGGGCCCCGCAGCTCGCCTCGATCGCGGTGACGATGGCCTTCCTGTGGGTGTTCTTCTGGCGCCGGGGCGAGCGCCGCGACCTGCGCTACACGCCGCCGGTGCTGGAGCCGGTGGCCGACCGCGTGCTGTTCGGCGCGGCCTCGGCGGGCTGCCTGCTGTTCATCGCCCTGCTGCTGCTCAAGGCGCACGTCGCCGTCGCCGCCACCGCCGCGGCCGTGCTGGTGGTGCTGGCCTTCCTGCTCCGCGCCCGGGGCAGGCTGACCTGGAGCCTGATCCCCTGGCAGCTCGTCGTCTTCGTGACCGGGCTGTTCCTGGTGGTGCCCACGCTCAGCGCCCACGGGCTCGACGCCCTGATGACGTGGATGATCGGCACGGAGGGCGACCCGTACCGGGCGGCGGCGGTGGGCGCGGGCCTGTCCAACGCGATCAACAACCTGCCCGCCTACCAGGCCGTCGCGCAGGTCATCCCGGCCGCCGACCAGGACCACCTGCTGGCCCTGCTGGTGGGCACGAACGTGGGCACGGTGATCACCCCGTGGGCCTCGCTGGCCACGCTCCTGTGGTTCGAGTCGTGCCGCCGCCACGACGTGGCGGTGCCGCTGCGCCGCTTCCTGCTCACCGGCGCGGGCCTGGCCGTCACCGGGCTGCTGGCCACGGTCTGGGCCCTGGTCACGTTCGGCTGAGCGCCGCGGGCCGTCACCCGGGCAGCAGCGACATCAGCCCGGGAAGGGCGCGCGGGTGGGCGGCCACGAAGCTGCGGTCCTCGGCCGAGCCGTCGATGCTCTCCTCGAACGGCCCGCCGTCGAGCGCCCTGATCTCGATCCCGGCCTCCTGGGCCAGCAGCGCCCCCGCCGGCAGGTCGACCGCCTCGGCGCGGTAGCCGACGATGCCGTCGATGTCGCCGCGGGCCAGCATCGCCCACGACAGCAGCGGCGCCCACAGTTGCAGCACCCGCCGCGCGCCGACCTCCAGCGCCGCCTTCAACGCCAGCACGGTGGCGTCGCCCCTGTTCACGCCGTACCCCTGGGTCCAGGCCAGCAGCGGGCCGTGCGGGCTGGCCGTGTACGGCGGCGCCAGCCGCGCCCCCGTGGACGCCACCGCCCCCCGCCCCCGGATCGCCGACCACGTCTGGGCCGTCACCGGATCGTGCACCACGCCCAGCACCGGCCGCCCGCCCTGGCACAGCGCCACCCCCACGACGTACGTGGGCAGCCCGATGGCCACGTTGTTGGTGCCGTCGAGCGGGTCGACCAGCCACGTCCACTCGCCGCCCGCCGCGCCGATCAGCCCCGACTCCTCGGCCACGATCGCGTGCGTGGGGTAGGCCGTCAGGATGCGCTCGACCAGCAGTTTCTCCGAGGCCAGGTCGAGATCGGTGACCACGTCCCCGGCGTCGCCCTTGGCCCGGATGCCGACGGCCCCGCGGGTGCCCGCTGCGAGCAGCGCCCCGGCGGCCTGGGCGGCCTCCACGGCCACAGTGCGAGCGTGATCCAGGTCCATCGGGCACCCCTCAGGTCAGGTGGGCGGTGATCAGCCGGACGGCGAGCGCCGTCTCCTCGGCGTCCAGCGGCTCGCGGGGCACGTGGTGGCCGCCCGCCCCGAGCGGGCCGAGCGACAGGTCGCGGCTGCCGGGCCGGCCGCGCCCGAGCGCGATCGTGGCCGCCTCGCCGCCCTCCGGCACCACGCTGCTGTGGAAACGGTCGGCCGACAGCGTGTAGGTGTCGCCGGGCCCGAACAGCTCCACCAGCCCGGTCGCGTGCCGCACGGTGCGGCCGGTGGGCGAGATGCGGTCGCCGTCGGCGCCGCTGACCACCTCGAACACCCGGTGCGTGGCGTCGGTGCCCGCGTCGGTGACCACCGCGTGCACGTTGCGCACCTGGCCGTAGAGCACGTGGCTGACCAGGTCCCAGCTGTGGCAGTGGATCTGCGAGGTGGTGCTCTCGGCGTGCTTGAGCGAGTCGGACCACAGGTGGAGGCATACCCCCTCGCCGCCCTCACGCTCCAGCGGCAGGCAGACGAACCCGAGCGGATGGCGTACGGCCCTGGGGCGCGCGGACCCTCTCAGCACCCCGAGCGCCCACGACCTGGCCTGTCCGTCGCAGACCCGCTGGAAGACCGACCGATAGCTCATGGAGTGGCACTCACGTTCCGTCTCGTCGGAGGGCCGCGGGATGCGCCTCGCCGTACGGGTCGACCGCGCGCAGGGCCTTGCGTGCGATGTCCACGACGTCGCGGCCGTCGTAGGCCTTGGGAAGAGGCACCCCGATGCGACCGAACAGGTCCTGGACCTCCTCGATCGTGGGCTCGTCGCTGAGCGGGGCCTTCTTGTACATGTCCATCGGCACCCGCCGCGCCTGCTCGAAGCTGAGCCGCAGCTCGGTGTCGCAGTTCTCGTAGTAGAACGTGCCGGCCAGCGCGGTCATGGCCCGGTTGGGGTCCTCGACCGTCATGATCAGCCGGGTGGCCGACAGGTCCCACCGGAACGTGGTCATCGACGCCGACAGACCGACCTCGATGTCGAGCAGGCCGTAGCGCTGGCGGTACCAGAAGGCGGCCAGGATCGTCGCGTACGACTCCTTCCTGACCCGGTCGGTCGTCCACGTCTCGCCGGTCGCGTCGGGGGAGTCGGACAGGGAACGCCGGTAGTGGGCGTACGTCTCGCACACCTCCACGTTGGACGGGTCGATCACCTCGACCCGCACCACGAGGTGCCGCTTGTCCCGGCGGGCGGCCGCCACGCACTCGGGCAGGGTGACCGCGCGCAGGTAGGTGCCGGTGCCGCCCTTGAAGCTCCACCGGGTGGTGTCCTTGCGCGCCTCGGCGTGCATCTGGGCGATCTCCTGCTTGCTGCCCAGCACCCGGACGAGCTGCAGCGCGTCGAGGGCCTTGCGGGTGCCGTGGACGAGCGTCTCGATCTCCTCCAGCCGCGACAGCCGGACGGGGAGCTGGGCCAGCGCGCCGGAGGTGATGGTCTCCTCTACCGGGGCCTGGCGGACGCGGTCGCGCAGCAGGGCGGTGGCCACCAGCGCCATGATGACCAGCGTCGCGGCGTTGACGAGCTGGGTCTGCACGTCGGTCGGCACGATCTTGTCCGGCATGATGCCGAGCACGCCGATCACGACCGCCAGTAAGAGCGCGATAGCGCCGTCGGCGTTCTGGGCAGCCCATGGGGCAGCTCGCTTCAACGCCGCCGTGAACCGTGCCATCGTCCGCCCCACCGTTCGACGATCAGTCAATCCCTAGGTCATCGTAACGACCGTCGGCATGCGACTTCCAGCGCACGGGAAGGAGGTATCTCCTACCCGGGAATGACATGACATCTCCCCCTGGCAGCTCAGGACCGGGGCCTGACCAGGTTCGATACTGGAAGCGCACGGGGGTGGGGATGAAGGGGATCAGGATGTTCGCGGCGGCCGCGCTGGCGCTGGTGCTGGTGGCCGTGCTGGCCTGCCCGGCGCCGCCCGCCGCGGCCTGGACGGAGGCCGGCCGGCCGTCGCGGTGGGAGCGGTTCATGCAGGTCGTGGCCCATCCGGACGACGACCTGCTGTTCATGAGCCCCGACCTGTACGGCGCCGTCCAGTGGCACCTGCCGACGCTGACCGTCTACCTGACCGCCGGCGAGGGCCAGGCCGGCTGGGACGACGACCGCGACCCCGTCGCCTACGCCCGCGACCGCGCGGAGGGCCTGCGGGCCGCGTACGCCTTCCTGGCCGGGCAGCGTGACGTCTGGCGGGTGCGCACGATCATGGCGGCCGGCTTCCCCGTACGTCTGGAGGAGCTGGCCGACAGGCCGGCGGTCAGGCTCGCCTTCGTCGGGCTGCCCGACGGCGGCGACCCGCGCGCCGACGGCGGCCGCGACGCGCTGACCAGGCTGTGGGAGGACCGCTCCTGCGTGCGCCGGTTCCCCTCGGGCCCCGAGCCGCGCTGCGTGGTCAGGAGCGACGTGGTCGGCGTGCTGCGCGCGCTCTACGCCCGGTTCCGCCCGACGGTGCTGCGTACCCTCGACCCGGACCCGCCCAGGAACCGGAAGTTGTGCGACCACCCCGACCACGTGGCCTCGGCCCGCTTCGCCCTGGCCGCGGCGAGCGGCCTGGGGCTGCGGACGGTCTCCTACCGCGGCTATCCGATGACCGGCTGGGCCCCCAACGTCGTGGGGGCGCTGCGCGAGCTCAAGCGCCAGGTCTTCGGCCTCTACCTCGGCCACGACTACCGCGTCGGGCACACCTGGCGCTACCGGGCCTGGACCGAGCGCATGTACCGGGTCCCCTGAGCCGGCCCCTGAGCCGGGACGCCGCCCGGCCCGGGGGACGCCCGCTAGAACCAGCCGCGGCGGCGGGCCATCTGCTCCAGGCCGTGCTGCAACGCCTGGTCGGCCGCGCCGGGGTGGTCGTCGTAGCGCACGGTGAAGCGGTTGTAGGTGTCGTGGCTGGAGGTCAGGAAGCCGCCGCGCTTGTCGGCCTCCAGGATGACGTCCATCTGCCGCGGCCCGGCGATGAACGTCAGCTCCAGCTCGCTGAAGTGCCGCCGCCACTGGCCGCCCGCGTGGTACTCGATCTCCTGGAAGAACGGCATGGTCGAGCCGTACAGCGTGCCGCGCTCCAGGTCGGCCTTCTTGAAGTGGAAGCCCAGCCGGTCGAGGGCGGCGATGACGTGCTCCTGGGCCGGCAGCGGGCTGACGAACAGCGGGTCGAGGTCGCCCTTGTCGATCGCGCCCGCGAGTGCCAGCTCCGTCTGCACGCCGAGCCGCATGCCGTGCAGCGGGTGGCCGCCGATCGCGCTGATCGGCGTCTCCCACGGCACCATGATCTGGAACGGCTGCTGGTGCTGGGCGCCCGAGGCGAGCTGGAACGTCCCGGCCACCTGCTGGCGCAGGAAGCTGTAGGTCGTCTTGTACTCGTTGTCGCCGCTCTCGACCTCCACCACGGCGGTCAGGTCGAGGTAGATGCCCTCGACCTTGTAGTCGGCGCCGCCGCCGCGGAAGTGCACGACGCCGCGCAGCGGCTCGCCGGGGCGCACGGTCGTGTCCGTCAGCATCGTGTCGACCTCGACGCCCGCGCCGAAGGCGGCCATCAACTTGCGGAACACCATGGGTCTCTCCTATGCGGTGGGGGTCTGGCCGTTGACGGCGGCGGGGCCCGTGCCCGAGATGCGGGGGAGCAGCTGGGCCAGGATGAGGGTGGACAGCGCCGAGTCGCCCTGGCCCTGCTGGGTCCGTACGACCAGGGGCTGGGGGGCGTTCTCGGTGAGCTTGGCGCCCACGTCCAGGCGCCGGCGGGCCAGCTCGTACTGCAGCACGGCCCGGTTGTCGCGGTAGGACTCGGCCAGCCTGCGCAGGGCCTTGGCCTCGTTCTCGGCGGCGGTCAGGTCGGCCCTGCCGCGCGCCTCGATCTCCCACGTCACGCGCTGGGCCTCGGTCTCCTGCTCCTCCAGCATGCGCGCCACGTTCTTGCGCGCGGTGTTGTGGGCGGCCTTGACCTCGACCACGCGGGCGTCGCGGGTCTTCTTGGAACGCTCGATCTCCATGAGCAGCGTGTCGATGCGGCGCTTGCGGGTCAGCTCCCACTCGCGCTCGTAGGCCGACAGCTCCTTGGCGACCTTCTCCCGGGTGGCCAGGTGCTGCTGGTACTGGTCGGGGAGCTGGACGTCGGGGATGTTGGCGCCGGTGACGCGCACGCCGTACCGGCCGAGCTGGCGGTTGAGCGCCTCCTGCATGTCGCCGACGTCGGAGCCGCGCAGGTCGTAGGCGCGCTCGGTGTTGACGCGGCGGCTGCGCTGCCGGATCGCGTCCTGGACGGCGCTGGAGAGCACGAGGTCGAAGTTGCCCGCGCCGATCGTCCGGACGAACGCCACCGGGTCCACGATGCGGAACTTCAGGAAGAACTCGATCGACTTCAGCGGCACGTTCTCGGCCGTCGGGCAGGCCACGATCGGCGCCGAGTACGGGATCTCGGTGGAGGTGTCCACGACCGCGTCCACGCGGTCCCACGGCAGCCACAGGTAGTGGCGGCCCGGCGGGAGCGTGCCGGTGATCGCGCCCCAGCGGCTGCGGATGCCGGTGGTGCCCTCCTCGATCTCGATGATCGCCTTGCGCCAGATCGTGACCAGCGCCACGACCAGGAAGAACAGCGCGGCCAGCGCGGCCGGCACGGTGAGTTCGGTGAGCGCGGCCATGCCGGCGAAGTACAGCGCCAGCAGCACCAGCGCCATCCAGGCGAAGCCGCGCCGGTCCTTGGGGATCACGACCGGCACGAGCTGGCCCTGCTCGCCGCCGCGCAGGAGCTGACGGATGTCGGACCAGGAGGCCAGCGACTCCTTGATCTTGGAGAACTCGCGGGTCATCGGACCTCACCCTCGCTCAGGCGGCCGGGCAGCAGGCGCTCGACCGTGCTTTCCAGGTCGTGGTCGGGCTCAGGCGTCGCCTGCGGCTCGCTCACGTCGGCGGCGGCCTTCTTCAGCAGCGCCGCGATCTCGTCCTCGCGGTCGCTGACGCGGGCGGCGATCTCGCCGAGCCGGCCGCGGATGGCGGCCATGTCCTCGGCGGAGAACAGCGCCGCGCCCTTGCCGCCCACGAGCTGCTGGGCCAGGGCCAGGAAGTCGATGTCGGTCTGCTCGCCCACCTGCACCACCTGCGGCAGCCTGGTGGCCACCGACTCCAGCTTGTTCAGCAGGTCCTGCTGGAAGCGGTAGTCGAGGATCTCGGGGGCCTCGGCGGCCGACAGCGCCCGGATGTCCAGGGCCTGGGCCTCCAGGAGCGCGGCGTTGGCGTTGGCCGTGGACTCGGCCTCGACCAGGCGCTGCCTGGCCTGCGCGGTGGCCTGGTGGCTGGCGCGTTCGAGCGCGGTGTCCATGCGGGCCTGGTAGCCGGCGATCTCGGCCTGGATGGCGCTCAGCGTCTCCTGCAGGCCGGCCAGCTCCTTGACCAGGTCGCCCTCGTTCTGCTCCTTGCGCAGCTGGAGCTCGTACTCGTAGGTGTAGGCCTCCTTGGCCACGCGGACCATCTCGGGGGCCGCCAGGTCCATGCGGTACTCCTGGCTGGACGGCTCGGCGTGGGTGATGTTCACGTCGGTGAGCCGTACGGCCGGCAGGAACTGCTGGTTGAGGTTCTCCAGCATGCCGAGGGTGCTCTCGCCCACCAGGTCGTAGATGTCCTCGGCCCGCTGGGCGTAGATCAGGGACCGGGTGACCTCGCTGATGGCGTTCTGCAGCTTGGACTGGAAGCCGCTGACCGAGCCGAGCACGAAGATGAACTCGGCCGGGTTCTCGATCCTGAACTGCAGGAACAGGTCCACGCTGGCCTTGACGCCCTGCTGCGTCGGCGCTTCCCTGATGGGGGCGTTGAAGGGGTACTCGCGGGTGGTGTTGACGATGTAGCTGACCCGCTTCCACGGGTTGAACAGCGTCACCCGGCCCGGGTCGGCGATGTGCACCAGCTTGCCGAACTTGGTGATCAGCGCCTTGCAGCCCTCGGGCACCATCACCACGCTCCTGCGCCACCACAGGAACGCGGCGGCCAGGACCAGCACGACCCAGTAGTGGGGGCCGAAGAAGATGTCGGACCCCGGCACGATGCCGCCGAGCGCGCCGATCAGACCGAGGACCACCAGAACGGTCAGCGGGATGACCACCTTGGCCGTGCTGCCCTTGGGGATCACCACCGGCGAGATGACGTGCATGCCGTTCTCGGCGAAGCTGCGGTTGACGATCTCGCCGGCCTCGTTCAGCGAGGCGGACCTGGCCTCGATCAGCGTGCCGACGGAGACGCCGCCGTCACGGGCGGCGGCGAAGTCGTGCGGGTTGAGCGCGAAGCCGGGGGCCTGGCCGGTGAGCTGGCCGGCCTGCTCGGTGACCTGTCCGATCGCCTGGCTCATCGCCTGTCGCACGTCACCTCCTTGAGCGACCGCTTGGGCTATGCCCTGACCTGCCTGGATCAGTGCCTCTCGGGGTCGTGACATCGAACCTTCCTTTTCCGCTACAGGCGAATACGACCGTATCGGGTATGGCTTGCTGTTCGCTTGCAATGTGTCGTCATATGCCTGTTACGCCCCATAGTGGATGTGCTATGGATGAAGCAGACCTACTACGCGGGGTGATCAATGAGCGGGACGGTCCACAACCGCATCGCGCTGCTGCGCGCCGAGCGCGGAGTGACCCGCAGGCAGCTCGCCGACGCCGTGGAGGTCCATTACCAGACCGTCGGGTACCTGGAGCGGGGCGAGTACAGCCCGAGCCTTTACCTGGCGTTGCGCATATCCGCGTACTTCGGGGTGCCGGTCGAGGTGGTCTTCTCCACCACTCCGTTCCCCCGGATCGGGGAGCCCGCGGCCTGACGGTTTCTGTCGGTGGCGCCGCCTACAGTGGCAGCATGCGTCCGGTCACAGATTTGCAGCGGAAGGTGGCGCCCTTCGAGGTCGTCACCGAGATGACTCCATCCGGCGACCAGCCGACGGCCATCGCCGAGCTGGAGCGCCGCGTCAAGGCCGGGGAGAAGGACAACGTCCTGCTCGGCGCCACCGGCACCGGCAAGACGGCCACGATCGCCTGGCTGATCGAGCGGTTGCAGCGGCCCGCGCTGGTCATGCAGCCCAACAAGACGCTCGCCGCCCAGTTCGCCAACGAGCTGCGCGAGATGCTGCCCAACAACGCGGTCGAGTATTTCGTCTCTTACTACGACTACTACCAGCCCGAGGCGTACGTGCCGCAGAGCGACACGTACATCGAGAAGGACTCCTCGATCAACGACGAGGTCGAGCGGCTGCGCCACTCGGCCACCAACTCGCTGCTCACCCGCCGCGACACCATCGTGGTCGCCTCCGTCTCGTGCATCTACGGCCTGGGCACCCCGCAGGAGTACGTCGACCGCATGGCCAGGCTCCGCGTCGGCATGGAGGTCGACCGCGACCAGCTCCTGCGCCGCCTGGTCGACATGCAGTACACGCGCAACGACCTGGCCTTCACCCGGGGCACGTTCCGGGTGCGCGGCGACACGATCGAGATCATCCCGAAGTACGAAGAGCTGGCCGTGCGCATCGAGATGTTCGGCGACGAGATCGAGAAGCTCGCCACCATGCACCCGCTGACCGGCGAGGTCATCACCGAGGACGAAGAGCTCTACATCTTCCCCGCCTCCCACTACATCGCCGGCGAGGAGCGCATGGCGGCGGCCGTGGCCGGCATCGAGTCCGAGCTGGCCGCGCGGTTGTCGGAGCTGGAGCGGCAGGGCAAGCTGCTGGAGGCCCAGCGGCTGCGCATGCGCACCACCTACGACATCGAGATGATGCGCCAGATCGGCACCTGCTCCGGCATCGAGAACTATTCCCGCCACCTCGACGGCCGCGCCGCCGGCACCGCGCCCAACACGCTGCTCGACTACTTCCCCGAAGACTTCCTGCTGGTCCTCGACGAGTCCCACCAGACCGTGCCGCAGATCGGCGCGATGTACGAGGGTGACGCCTCGCGCAAGCGCACGCTGGTCGACCACGGGTTCCGGCTGCCGTCCGCGCTGGACAACCGGCCGCTGAAGTGGGAGGAGTTCCTGGAGCGCATCGGGCAGACGGTCTACCTGTCGGCCACGCCGGGCTCGTACGAGCTGGGGCGGGTCAAGGGCGACGTCGTCGAGCAGGTCATCCGGCCCACCGGCCTGGTCGACCCCGAGATCGTCGTCAAACCCACCAAGGGGCAGATCGACGACCTGGTCCACGAGATCCGCGAGCGCGCCGACCGCGACGAGCGCGTCCTGGTCACCACGCTGACCAAGAAGATGTCCGAAGACCTGACCGACTATCTCCTTGAGCTTGGCATCCGGGTCCGCTACCTCCACAGCGAGGTCGACACGCTGCGCCGCATCGAGCTGCTGCGCGAGCTGCGCATCGGTGAGTTCGACGTGCTGGTCGGCATCAACCTGCTGCGCGAGGGCCTCGACCTGCCCGAGGTGTCGCTGGTGGCCATCCTCGACGCCGACAAGGAGGGCTTCCTGCGCTCGGAGACCTCCCTGATCCAGACGATCGGCCGCGCCGCCCGTAACGTGTCCGGCCAGGTCCACATGTACGCCGACAAGATCACGCCGTCGATGGAGCGGGCCATCGACGAGACCAACCGGCGGCGGGCCAAGCAGATGGCCTACAACGAGGCCAACGGCATCGACCCGCAGCCGCTGCGCAAGAAGATCGCCGACATCCTCGACTCCCTCCAGCGCGAGGACGCCGACACCGACAAGCTGCTGGGCGGCGGCCGTCAGCAGTCGCGCGGCAAGGCCCCGGTGCCGGGCTTCGCCGCCCGCCAGGCCGGCCAGCACGCCAAGGCCATCGCGGGCGAGATGCCGCGGGCGCAGATGGAGTCGCTGATCGAGTCGCTCACCGAGCAGATGCACCAGTCGGCCGCCGACCTCCAGTTCGAGGTGGCCGCGCGGCTGCGCGACGAGATCAAGGAGCTCAAGCGCGAGCTCCGGGACATGCGCGAAGCAGGCGTCCAGTAGAGCGGCGGGGGCGACGGATCGCCCTTGCCCGCCTGGCTTTGTCGGTCCGCGTCGGCCGGGAGTGCTGGCCCAGGGTTCTGACCTGCGGGAATGAAGGCGGAATCCTGGGGCAGCGATCCTGGTATGAACAAGTCGATCATCGGGGCTCTGGTCGGGGCGGCGGTGCTCGCCGCCGGCTGCGGCGCCGTACGGGAAGTCGGCCAGTTCGTCGAACCGACACCGGGTTCCACCATGGGAAGCCCGTCTCCGTCGATGGAGAGCCCGCCCGCCACGGGGACCATGTCCCCCTCGCCGGGTAGCACGTCCACGATGAAGCCGGGGGCCGGAGAGCTGAAGGAGGCCGCCAAGGTCGCCATGGCCGCGGTGCCCGGGTCCAAGGTCGTCTCCGTCGAGAGCGAGGAGAACGGCAAGATCTGGCAGGTCGAGGTCGTCGGCTCCGACGGCACCGAACACCAGGTCGACGTGGAGGCAGGCAAGGTCGTCAAGGGGCCCACGGCCAAGCAGGAGGACGAGCAGGAGAAGGCCAAGATGCGGGCCCGCATCGACGCGGCCAAGCTCGACTACGCCCAGGCCGCCGACAAGATCGCCGCCGCCGTACCGGAGGGACGCGTCACCGAGCTGAAGCTCGAAACCGAGAACGGCAAGACCGTCTGGAAGTCCGACGTGATGACCCCGGACGGGACCAAGCACGAGGTGATGGTCGACGCCGCCACCGGTGAACTCACCAAGAAGAACGAAACCAGCTGACCCACGGGGGATCAGGCCACCTCTGCCCGAACGGCGGAGGTGGCCGCCCGCGGCCCGGCACCACCCTCCGCGGCCCCGGTTCCACCGCCCGCGGCCCCGGTTCCACCGCCCGCGGCCCCGGCACCACCGCTCGCGGCCCGGCTCCACCGTCCGTCGTCCGGCCGTCGCCGTTCGCCCGGCTCCGCCGCTCGCGCGCCGGGGTGGCGAGGTGCTCTACGGGTTGTAGAGTAAATTCTTGATCGCGTTTTCGGCCGCCCTGGGCGGCGGTTCGTCGAGCAGCAGAGAGACCTCTTTCCCCCATGATCACTCCCTTCCAATGGCTCGCCGCCCGGGTCGGCTTCGAGCGCGTGGCCCTGCGACGGGCCGCGGGCGCGGCGCTGGCGACCAGCCTGATGATCATCGTGACCGGCGGAGTCGTCCGGCTGACCGGGTCCGGGCTGGGCTGTGACGGGTGGCCCCGCTGCTCGGAGGCCGGTTTCGCGGCCACGCCCGAGCTCGGCGTCCACGGCGCGATCGAGTTCGGCAACCGGGTGCTGTCCGGGGTCGTGTGCGTGGCCGTCGGCTGGCTCATCGTCGTCGCCCGGCTGCAGCGCCGTCCCGTGCCCGAGCTGACCCGGTGGGGGTGGGCGCAGTTCTGGATCGTCATGCTGAACGCGGTCGTCGGCGGGCTCACCGTGTGGGCGCGGCTGAGCCCGTACCTCGTCACCGCGCACTTCCTGGCCGCCGTGCTGTTCCTGACCAGCACCACGGTCGTCTGGCACAAGGCGCGACGGCTCGACCGGCCCGCGCGGCCCCTGTCCGCGCCGGTGGGCCGCCTTCCGGTGGCGCTGGTCACGTCCGTGGCGGTGCTGATCGTGGCGGGCACGATCGTCACCGGCACCGGGCCGCACGCGGGTGACTCCTCCGACGTGCCGCGCATGCCGTTCAACTGGACGGCGCTCACCTGGCTGCACGGTGCGGCCGCCGCGCTCAGCCTCGGGCTCGCCGTCGCCCTGTGGCTCAGGACGCGCCGCGAGCCGGGTTCGGCCGCTCACCGGCGAACCACGCTGTTCCTCGCCGTGCTGCTCGCCCAGGGGCTCGTCGGCCTGACGCAGATCGTGACGGACCTGCCCGAGGTCGTCGTCCTCGTCCATCTGCTCGGCTCGGCGCTCGTGTGGGTGGGTGCGGTGCGCGTCCTCCTCGACACCCGGCCCGCGGCGGCGGGCGACTGGGAACCGGCCCCGCTCGCCGACGCGCGCGCCTGATCCGCTGATTCTTCTGTCAGGACTTCCGAGAGCCGTACCCGATGAACCATCGTCCGTTCGGCCGAGGCGGCAGGCCGAAAGGCCGATGACGGAGGCCGGTGAGCGGGAGACGATCTAGATCATGAAATGGACCCCCCTCATCACAGGCTTGGCGCTGATCGCGATGGCGGTCCCGGCAACACCCGCCGCCGCGACCCAATCAGCAGGCGTGAGCAGTACAGACGCGATCGACTGGCGAGCCTGCGGGACGGAGCCGGGAGCCGAGTGCGGCACCCTTGCCGTGCCGGTGGACTGGGCGCAGCCGGACGGACCGCGGATCTCGCTGAACATGACGCGACGCAAGGCCACCGGACAACGGATCGGAGCGCTGTTCTACAACCCGGGCGGACCGGGGACGGGTGCGGCCGATCTGGTGCGGGACTGGGCCCCGTACTACTTCTCCGACGAGCTGCGCGAGCGGTTCGACATCGTCGGGATCGATCCGCGCGGGGTCGGCGGCAGCGAGCAGATCTCCTGCGGGAAGGCGGTGCATGATCCGGCCGTCACGCAGTTCCCTGAGACGCGGCGGGAGTACGACCGGCTCGTCGCGCACAACCGGGCCGTGGGCGACAGTTGCGGGCCGTTGATCCGGCACATGGACACCGGGAGCGTGGCACGGGACTTCGACGCGGTGCGGGCCGCGCTGGGCGAGGAGCAGATCAGCTACCTGGGACGGTCCTACGGGAGCATGCTGGGGACCGAGTACGCGCGGCGGTTCCCCGACCGGGTACGGGCGATGGCTCTGGACGGGATCGTCGATCACGGGATGAGCTCGCGCCGGATGGTGCGCGATGCCGCGGCGGCGGTGGAGGACGGGTTCGGCCGGTTCGCCGGTTGGTGCGAGCGGACGCAGGAATGCGAGCTGCACGGCCGGTCCGTACCGCGGGTGTGGGACGCGCTGGTCACCAAGGCGGAGAAGACGCCGATCCCGGTGACCGGCGGGCGGCCGCTGACGGCGGACGAACTGCGCTACGTCGCATACGCGATGCTCACGATGGCCCCCGACTTCAACGGCGGTCTGGCCCGGGGCATCGTTCAGGCGGAGCAGGGCGATGCGGTGACCTTCGGGCAGATGCGGGCCGAGGCGCTGGACAACCCTGCGACGACCTCGGCCTACCGGGCGGTCCTGTGCCAGGACATCGACCCTGAGATCAACGCATTCGCGCAGCTCAGGACGCGGGCTCGGGACGTCGCGCGGAGGGCCCCGCACATGCGCGGGACGTCGGAGTTCTGGGACATGACGACCGGATGCGTGGGATGGCCCGTCCCGCCGTCCAACCCGCAGCGGCCGGTGCACATCACCCAGGCGCCGCCCGTTCTGCTGGTCGGGAACACGCATGATCCCGCAACGCCGCTCGCCTGGGCCAAGAGCCTGGCCACGGGCATCAAGGGGTCACAGGTGCTGACCTACGACGGCGACGGGCACACCTCGTACCTGCGTAACGCCTGCGCGACCGGGAGCATCGACCGCTACCTGGTCTCCGGGACGCTTCCCGTGCCGGGCACGGTCTGCCGCTGAACCCTGCGAGGCCTGCGGGTTCCCGGCTCGCCCCAGCTCCCTCGGGGCGGCCGTGTCCAGGCAACGTCCCCGCGTATCTGATCTTGTGACAGGATCGCGGGATGCTGCGACTCACCGATTTCATCATCGACTGCCCGGACGCGATGAAACTGGCGGCCTTCTACTCCGAGGTGACGGGTCGCCCGATCAAGGAAGGCAGCCACGCGAACTGGGCCGGTATCAAGTTCGGCGAAGTCGAGCTGGCCTTCAACCCGGTGGAGGACTACCGCGCCCCGCAGTGGCCCGACAGCGAGCACCCCAAGCAGTTCCACCTCGACTTCGAGGTCGACGACGTCGAGGCGGAACAGAGCCGCGTGCTGGCCCTCGGCGCGTCCTTGCACCACGACTCCATCGGCCCCGACGGCTACGGCTGGCGCGTCTACACCGACCCGGTCGGCCACCCCTTCTGCCTCTGCCGCAACAAGGGTGTCGTCTGGACCGACCAGGGCCTCATCTGGCCCGAGCGCGCCTAGCCGCTTCGCGGACGACGGCTCCGGCCGGTCACGTCCGGCCGGACGCCTTGCGGAGGAGGGCGGCGAGCGCGTCGGGGTCCGCGGCGGCCACGCCCTTCGACGCGAACCACGTGGCCACGTTGCGGGCGTCCCGTTCCAGGTACGACGGGCCCGCGGGGTGGGCGATCACGTCCACGATCTGCGGCAGGTCGATGATCACCAGCCGCCCTTCGTGCACCAGCAGGTTGTACGGCGACAGGTCCCCGTGCGCCAGCCCCTCCCCGGCCATCGTCACCATGGCGTCCACGAGCTGCCGCCACAGGTCGTCGAGGCCGTCGGTGACCTGGGCCAGGCGCGGGGCGGCGTACCCGTCGGGGCTGCCGACGAACTCCTGGAGGATCTCCGTCCCCAGGATCTGCACCGGGTACGGCACCGGCACCCCCAGCTCCCAGAGCCGGCAGAGCGCCCCGAACTCGGCCACCGCCCACTGCGCGGCGATCACCTGCTTGCCGAAGGCGGTGCGGTTGGCCATGGCCCGGTTCATCCGGCTCTCGCGGGCCCTGCGTCCCTCCAGGTAGCCGGAGTCACGGTGGAACAGGCGATGCTCGGAGGAGCGGTAGCGCTTGGCCGCCAGCAGGCAGACCCGGTCGGTGCCGGGCACGCCGCGCGAGATCAGGTGGACGTCGGCCTCCTTGCCCGTCTTGAGCAGGCCGTGCTCGGTGTCGACGGCGGCCAGCTCGGTGATCAGCCAGCCGGGGTACGGCTTCGGCCCCTTCTCGGTGGGTGTGCTCTGGTCCCAGGTGGACCAGCGGTCGCCCTCGGGCGGGCCGTCATCGGTCTCGGGGGTGGCTTCGAGCCATTCGATGTCGTCGGCGTCGAGCGCGAACTTGCCACGGCGGCGGTGTTGCGAGTGCTTGGGCACGGTGAGATCTCCAGTATCGAGGCCCACCGGCTCGCCGAACGGATCAGGTCAGCGGACGCCCGGTGGGAAGGTCTGAGGTCGCGGAAAACGGCACGCGGGCAACGGTCGTCACGGTCTCAGCCTCCCTTCGCGTCGCTCTGATCAACGCCGTCGAGTATGCCGTGTCCGGCACGGCCCTCGCAAACGAATAACCGGCGGCCCGATAATTGCGATGCGTCCTGACCTGCCTGGCTTGTACGGTGCGGGCATGCGGCAGTGCGAGATGTGTGGATACCAGGAGCCCGCCGGCGCGCCGGACTGCGAACGCTGCGCCGGCCTGGTGGACGAACTGGTCGAGGAGGGCTGGCGTGCCTTCCTGCGCGAGCAGTTCGGCACCGTCGAGCCCCGGGACGAGCGGGAGATCGCCCGCATGGTGGTCGACGAGCCCGACAAACACCCGTGGCGGGTCGTGGACGCCGCCTACGACCGTCTGACGTGCACCGAATGCGGTAACCGGCTGAGCCGCGGTCCGGCCGGATGCTCCGCCTGCGACCTCGCGAACGGCTTCCGCTACTCGGCCGTCGAGATCGACCGGCCCGGCGTGTCGCCCGGCAACGAGCACGCGCTACGGGTCAACGTGGCCGTGACGCGCCGCCCGTACGGGATCGCGGCGTCGGAGGTGCTGGTGCGCCGGCTCTCGCTGCCACTGCTGATCGAGGGCCGCCTGCCCACGACGGCCCAGGCCCAGGCCACCAAGGCCCTGGTACGCAAGGGCGCCACGGAAGAGGAACTGGCCGCCGCGATCTACGCGGGCTGGGGCAGCTGAGCGTGCCGCGTGGCCGGGCCCGGCGGGCCCGTCACTGCTGGTCGGCGGCGGGCCGGTCGGCGGAGTCGCGGGCGAGGGCGACGATCCGCTCCAGGGCCGCCGCGTGCCGCTGGAAGGCCGACCGTCCCCGCGGGGCGAGCTGCACGTACGTCCGCCGCGCCCGCTTGTCCTGGCCCCTGCGGACGACCACGTGTCCGGCGGCGGCCAGCGCGGAGACCTGCTTGGACAGCGCCGAGTCGCTGGTGCCGACAGAGTTCCTGATGAAGTCGAAGTCGCCCCGTTCGGCCGGAGCCGGCAGCGCCACGACCGACAGCCGCGCCGGGACGTGCAGGAACTCGTCGAAGAGCGGATCCATCAGGCGGCCCCGCCTTTCCTCTTGGGAAAGCCGTCGGTGGCCGAACCGCCCGGCGCCGGAGGTGAGACATGTCTCTTTGATCTCCGGTGCCGGCGGAACTAGGGTCGCTGCATGGTCAAGGCCAGAGGTGACAAACCGTGATCGGCCGCGCAAAGCTCGCCCTGGGGCGGCCGCTCGGGCGTGAGGGCCAGGGGATGGTCCACGAGGAGCTCAGCGGCAGGATCAACGGCCGGCCGGGCGTCGCGTACAAGGAGATCGACTACGACGTCCGACCGGGCCTCGACGTCGCCGTCCTCACCGCGATGACCCAGCTGAACGGCCGGCTCTCCCCGTCCGACGCCGCCTGGCTGGAGGAGCGCGCGGCCTGGCCGGCCGAACTGGTGGAGGAGAACGGCGCCGTCGTCGGCTTCCTGATGCGGACCGTGCCTCAGCGGTTCTTCCGCGAGACGCCCGGTCCGTCCGGCGCCGTACGCCGGCTCGCGACCGTCGACCGCCTGTTCGGCCGGGAGGACGTCACCGACCGCGACCGCCTGCTGATCCTGGCCGATCTCGCCGACACGCTCGCCCGCCTGCACACGATGGGCGTCGTCGTCGGCGACCTGTCCCCTGAGAACGTGCTGTTCACGACGGAACCCCGGCCGGGATGTTTCCTCATCGGCTGCGACGCGATGGGGCTGGGCGCGGCGCGGGCGCTGCCGTCGTTGGAGACGCCGCCCGACCGGCGGATTCCCGCCGGGGAGCAGCCAGGGACGCCGCAGGGTGACGCCTACCAGTTCGCGCTGCTGGCCATCCGCGTCTTCGCCCGTGACCCGTCCACCACCGACGTGTCCGCGTTGGCCGCCGTCCGTCCCGGGCTGGCGGAGTTCGCCATGGCCGCGCTTGACCAGCCCCCGTTCAGCCGTCCCATGCCCGCGCAGTGGGCCACGCGATTACGCGAGGCTACGCAGTCCGTCTCGCCGCCTGTCCGGCAGGCCGAGGCGGCTTCGGGTTCCGGCCGGTCCAAAATGGTCGGCATCGGAGCTGCGGCGGGGGCGGTCGTGCTGGTGCTGCTCGCGGTGGTCGGGAAGAACGTGATCAAGAACAACGTGCGCGAGACCCTGACCGGTTCTTCGCGGGCCACGAGCGAGTCCGCCGAGACGTCCTCGTCGTTCCCCGCGCCCACCGACGTCCCCACCCAGGCACCCACCCCCCAGGCACTCCCCACCCAGGCACCATCCACTGTGGCCCCCACTGTGGCCCCGAGCGCGGAGCCGAGTGAGCCGGTGGCCGACTTCAAGGTCGGCGACTGCCTGTCCGGCCTGCCGAACGCGCCGGTGACCGACAGTTGCAAGCAGGGCGCGCCCTACCGGGTGGCCGCCATCACCACTCCCTCCGGGTTATGCGACGGTACGACCAACCACCGCTACCTCATCCACAACGACGTGCTGTACTGCCTGGCGTACCAGTTCGGGCGGAACTACTGCTACAAGTGGTCAAAGAACGATGAATTCGTGGACTTCGCTCGCAAATGCCGAGCGCCGAAGACGTTCACCGTGCGGCGCGTCCTGCGGGGGAACGCCGACAAGGACGCCACCGCTTGCGATGGAGTGGCCAGACATTCCTGGACGTGGCCCGTCCCCGCGCTGACCATCTGCGTCGACAAGTACTGACCTCTCGACGCACGCGCCCGGCCGGCACCGATGAGTTCGGGACGGTTCTGATGTCTGACGTGTCGGCTGCACGTACGCCCCGGCACACCTACGTCCCGCGGCCTTCGATCCCCGCACGACCCGAGACCACGAAGACGCGCTCATGCGGAAGCTGATTGCGACAGTGTTCAACTACTCCCTCGACGGCCTGCTCGCCGACGAGGATGGGCCGCACCGCCTACGAGGGCATCGCCCCGGCCATGGCGACCGCCACTGACCACCCGTTCGCCGACATCCTGACCGCCGGGCGCAAGGTCGTCTTCTCCCGGACCCTGAAGACGGCCGACTGGGCCAACACCATCATCGCCGCCGGCGACACGGCAGCCGAGATCGACAAGCTCCGGCTGGACGGCGACGGCCACATCCTGGTCTGGGGCGGTGTCGGCCTCTGGCGGTCGCTCATGCGGCTCGACCTGGTCTCCAGCTTCGCCTCCGACAGCGGGATCATGGAGTTGCAGTACCGCCGGCACCGCTGACCCCTGCCGCGGCCCGTCCGCGCCGCCGAGGGGTCTCAGGACCGCCTGGGCCCCTCATGACCGCCCTGGCGGAGACGTAGGCCCCGGCGTCACGGAAGAGGAACTGGCCGCCGCGATCTACGCGAACTGGGGCCGGGCCTAGTCAGGCGGCCATCTCAAGTCGAGGTCGATGTCCACCTCGAACCCCACCGAGGCGCGCAACCGCTTGCGATGGATGCCGGTGGGGACGTAGGCCTTGACCGCCGGCTCCAGTTCGAAGGTGTAGACGACGGGCAGGCCGTCTTCCTGCTCCACCCGCCAGAAGTGCTTGATGCCGGCATCTGAGTACTTGATGGGTTTGGTGCTGCGATCCCGCTCCTGGGACTCCTCGGAGACCACCTCGGCGATGAGGTGCACATCCTCTGGACGGAAGGAAGTCGTCCTCCGGCCGATCGCCGACTTCTCCACCACCAGGATGTCCGGCTCCGGCCGCTGCCGTGGGCCCAGGGTGACGGTCATCTCACGCACGACCGCGAGATGCGCGGGCGGCTTCAGGGCATTCTCCAGCAACCTGACGGTGTACAGGTGAAAGGCGGTCCGCGGCGACGTCATGATGAGCGACCCGTCGATCAGCTCGACGTGCCGGGGCGCGCCAGGAGGAAGGTGATCGAGCATGTCGGCGGTCCAGCCGCCGGGTGGGCCGGGGTAGAACCACTCAGGAAGGGCTGTGTTCACGTGCCCCCTCCAAGGCAGCATTCGGCGAGCTCACGGTGACCGTCAGGAGTGGTCCTTGCGTTGTTCCATCGAGCGGCGGTAGAGCTCGTCGATCTGGTCCAGGGGGTCCGGGGGGCGGCGGCGGGCCTCGATCTCCAGCTCGGTACGGGAGTACAGCTCGTCGATGCCGGACGACGCGTGGTGCATCTGGTCGCCCAGGAGGTCGGCGCGGATGCGGGCGCACATGGCGGTCAGCTTGGCCTGGTGCTCGCGCAGCCGGTCGAGGGCGGCGTGGTCGATGTACGGCGAGACGCGGCGCTGCTGGGCGTACGTGGCGAGCTGGCCGTCGTGCACGTCGGCCTGGGCGGACAGGTCGGCCAGGAGCCGGGGCAGGTCGCCGAGACCCCAGCCGCGCTGCTGGGCCTGTTCGACGGCCTGGCGGGTGAGGGCCATCTCGCGGCGCAGGTCGAGCCGGAGGCGTTCGACCTCGGCGGCGTCGCCGGTGCCCATGGCGTTGACGTGCGTGGTCAGCCGGGTGGTGGCCTGCCGGGCCTTCTTGGCGGCCTTCTTGCCCAGCTTGACCAGCAGGTAGATGCCCACGCCGGTCAGCAGCAGGAGAAACGCCAGGATGGCCAGCACGATGACAAGGAACTCGCTGATCTCCGCCACCTCCCGTGGAGTCGTTACCTAGAAGGATAGTTCGACGCCCGAGGGGTTCAACGCGTGGCGGGGATTCCGGGTTCCGGCGGCTGGGCCGAGCAAGCTCTTGATCAGGGACGTGGGCGCGTGTTTCAGTGCACATGGTCGATCGTCTCGGGTGAGGGGTGCGCGTGCTCGACGGCAAGGTAGTGATCATCACGGGCGGCGCCCGGGGCATGGGGGCGGCCACGGCGCGCCGGTGCGCGGCGGGCGGGGCGCGGGTCGTGCTCACCGACGTGCTCACCGAGGAGGGGGCGGCCACCGCTAAGGACGTCGGGGGCATGTTCGTCCCGCACGATGTACGGAATCCCGAGCAGTGGGCCGCCGTCGTGGACGCGACCGTCGAGGCGCACGGGCGGCTCGACGGGCTGGTGAACAACGCCGGGATCCCGACCGTGGGGTCGATCGAGCAGCAGTCCCTGGCCGAGTTCGAGCACGTGCTCCAGGTGAACCTGGTCGGCGTGTTCCTCGGGCTCAAGGCCGTGGCCGGGGCCATGCGGGCCTCCGGCGGCGGGGCCGTGGTGAACCTCTCGTCGGTCGCGGGGCTGACCGCGCTGCCCGGCACGGGCGGGTACGGCGCGTCGAAGTGGGGCGTACGCGGCCTGACCAAGATCGCGGCGCTGGAGTTCGGGCGCGACCGCATCCGGGTGAACTCGGTGCATCCCGGGATGATCGTCACCCCGATGACGACCTCGCTGGGCGCGATCTCGGGGGAGGGCACGTTCCCGCTGGCCGCCGCCGGGCGTTGGGGAGAGCCCGAGGAGGTCGCCGAGGCCATCGCGTTCCTGCTGTCGGACGCGGCCTCGTACGTCACGGGCGCGGAGCTGGCGATCGACGGCGGCTGGACGGCGGGGGAGACGTCGCTGCTCGGCGCCTTCCCGGGCGAGAGGCCCACTGCGGACGACAAGGCGGAGAAGGAGGCCGAGGATGGCCGTTGACGAGGCGACCCGCGCGGTCATCGACCTGATGAGCGAGTTCTTCCCCAGGGGGAAGGGCCCCTGGGACCCGGTGGCGGCGCGCCGCGTGCTGGCCTCGGTCCCGAGCCCCGACCCGCTGCCCGTGGGCCGGGTCGAGGACCGCGACGCGGCGGGCGTCCCCGTGCGCGTCTACTGGCCGCCGGAGGGCGCGGAGGGCGGGCGGCCTCTGGTCGTGTACTTCCACGGTGGCGGGTTCACGCTGGGATCGCTGGACAGCCATGACGGCGTCTGCCGCCAGATCTGTGCCGGGTCGGGGGCGGTCGTGGTCGCCGCCGACTACCGGCTCGCGCCCGAGCACCCCTATCCGGCCGCCGTCGAGGACGCCTTCGCCGTCACCCGGTGGGCCCACGAGCAGGCGGCCGGGCTCGGCGCCGACCCGGGTGCGCTGGTGGTGGCGGGCGACAGCGCGGGCGGCAACCTTGCCACCGTCACCTGCCTGCGGGCGCGCGAGGAGGGCGGGCCGCCGATCGTGCTGCAGGTGCTGGTCTATCCCGCGACGGACGCCACCCGCCACTGGCGCTCGTACGACCAGAACGGCGAGGGATATTTCCTGACCACGGCGCACATGCGGTGGTTCTGGGACTGCTACCAGCCCGACCGGGAGCGGCGCGGGGAGCCGTACAGCTCGCCCCTGGGCGCGGACGTGAGCGGGCTGCCCCCGGCGCTGGTGATCACGGCCGGGCACGACCCGCTGCGCGACGAGGGCGAGGCGTACGCCCGCCACCTGCGCCACTGCGGGGTCGAGACGGAGACCGTCCGGTACGAGGGCCTGTTCCACGGCTTCTTCGGCACGGGCTCGGTCCTGCCCGCCGCCGCCGACGCCACGGACCGGGTGTGCGCCGCCATCCGCGCCCTCAAATAAGGGGATATTTCGTGCCGCACGCTGAAATTTCGCCAGCCCTCCGCCTCTTCTACACCGACGACGGCTCCGGCGACCCGCCGCTGCTGCTCGTGCACGGCTGGGGCGCCGACTCCCACCAGTGGTCCTGGCACATCGACGCCCTCGCCGCCCGTCACCGCGTCATCGCCGTGGACCTGCGCGGCCACGGCTACTCCACGGTGCCCGGGACCGGCAACACCCCGCGGGCGATGGCCGAGGACCTGAACGTGCTGCTCGACCGCCTGGACGTCCCCGAGGTGATCCCGGTCGGCCACTCGATGGGCGCCCAGGTCGTCTCGATCCTCGCGGTCGAGCACCCCGGGCGCGTACGGGCGCTGGTCACCCTCGACCCCGGCTACGGCATGGGCCAGGACCTCGCCGCGGCCTTCCCGGGCATGATCGCGGGCCTGCGCGGCGAGCGCCCGCACGCCGTCGCCGAGGAGATCGACCGGTGGTGCACCACCTCCGCGACCCCGGCCGTCATCCGGCGCTGGCACAAGCGCCGCCTGTACGGCATGCCCCCGCACGTGCTGGCCGAGGCCTTCGAGGCCATGTTCACCGCCCCGGGGGCCATCGGCGTGCGGCCGGCCAGTGACGACTACCTGGCCCGCAGGGACTGTCCGGTGTTGTCGATCTGGGCGGACCCCGAACGCGCGGTCTGGGAGGCCGGGCTGCTCAAGCACCCGGGGTCGAAGGTCGTCTGCTGGGAGGGCTCGGGCCACCGGCTGCACGAGGAGCGTCCGGCGGAGTTCGTCCGCCTGCTGGAGGGCTGGCTCAGGGCGCGGTGAAAGGCCCCTGGGCATGGTGAAGGGCCCGGCAGCGCGGACGCTGCTGCCGGGCCCTTCGTGTGAGCGCGCACACGGGGTTGGGGGCCATGGCGCTCACACGTCTATGAGGGCAGCTCCACCCGGACGATCTCGCCCTTGCCGGGGGTGAAGCCCTTGTTGGACACGTAGACCGACCCGTCGCCGGCGACGGCCATGCCCAGCGGCACGGTCAGCGTGCCCGGCCTGAGCAGCTCGGTGCGGCTGCCGTCGGCCTCGATGCGGTAGAGCGACGTACGGGGCTGCTGGTCGGAGGGCACCGGGCCGACCGAGCCGAGCACGAGCAGCCGGCCCGCGCCGTCGAAGGCGACGTCGACCGCGGTGGTGAAGCCCTTGACGGCGGCCTCGGCCTTCTTGCCGGCCAGCCTGAACACCCTGGCCACGCCCTCGGGCTGCGGGAACCCGGCGTGCTCTGCGACGTAGTAGGAGCCGTCGGGGGCGGCCGCGATGCCCATCGGCACCGACTGCATCGGCACCTTGCTGCCCTTGGGCAGCTTCAGCATGGCCGGGGCCGCGACCTTGCGGGCGTGGAACACCGCACGCAGCGTCACCTTGCCGGACGGGCTCACCTGGAGCACGTCGTTGCCGCCCACGTCCGTGACCAGCGCGCCGCCCTGCGGGGTCGGCACGACCGCGAACGGGTACGAGTCGATCGCGCTGCCCTTGTCCTTCTTGTCAGGGTTGTGCTTGACCTCGAACGCCAGCAGGTCGCCCATGACGGACGACTTCCCGTCCTTGATCTTCAGCAGCGTGCCCAGGGTCCTGCCCTTGGGGCCCAGACCGGCTCGCAGCTTGCCGTCGCCGCCCAGGCCGACGGGCACCAGCATGGAGCCGTCCTCGGCGAAGGCGACGTCGTGCGGGCCGGTGCCGAGCCCGTCGGAGCCGGCCGAGGGCAGGTCCTTGACCACGGTGGTCAGCGTGCCGCCGGCCAGCTTGGAGATCTTGCCGGTCAGGCCGAGGCAGACCTTGCTCGCCTTGCCGCCCGGCTCGGCGGGCACGGTCGCGCACCTGATCTTCCCGCCGGAGCCCGACTCGGCGACGTACAGGGCGCCGTCGGGGCCGAAGGCCAGGCCGCGCGGGCCGTCGAGCTTGGAGGCGACGACCGTGACGCTCGCCTGCGCCGACGCCGACGCCGGGACGGGCGCGAGCGACGCGGCCAGCCCGAGAGCAGCGACTCCCCCCGTGATGATGACTCGCTTCATGAGGGAACACCGTAGGAGCGCGGGACGGGGGAGCGGATCAGCCCGCAGGGTGAGGCGTCCTCAGCCTGGCGGTGGATTTCTCCTGATCCTGCGCCGGGCACGCAGCCGGCGTACCCGCCTGAAGGTCCACCACGCGAGCAGGGCGAGCAGCAGCAGCACGACGACCACCAGCAGGGGCAGGAACACCGCGATCAGGCTCATGCCGAGCGAGCCGGCGTCCTCGGCGGTGCTGACCACGGGCGCGCCCACCCCCGCCGTGCCCGCGTTGATCACCGGACGGGCCGTCGCCTTCAGCGTGTGGACGGCCAGCGCCATCACGATGCCCAGCAGCCAGCCGGCCCACGGGTTCTCCGCCATCCAGGTCGAGTGGTCGAGCTCGGCGGCGGCGTTGGTGGCGGAGAAGACCACGCCGCCCGCGGCCGGGCGCACCACGGTCTGGACGGCGTCGTTGACGGTGTCGACGGCCGGCACCTTGTCCAGGACCATCTCGGCGACCAGCAGCACCGCGATGATCGCCAGCACGCCCCAGTTCGACAGCCAGGCGTAGCCGTCGGGCAGTTTCACCCGGTCGGTGAGGTTGGCCAGCACGCCCACGACCAGGAGGGGGATGTAGGCGTTCAGGCCGGCGGCGGTGGACAGCCCGAGACCGGTCAGCGCGGCGAACATCCCCCTAGTCTGCCCCCGCCGCGGCCTCCATCACGCGCGCCAGCCCCGGCCGGGTGAACTCGGCCGCCGCGCGCTCGTACTTCTCCATGCCCCAGGACCAGAAGTCGAAGTCGATCGTGTCGTTGGCGCCGTCCTGGATCGAGGCCCACAAGGTCCAGCCGTACTTGGACATGAGGCCGAACAGCCGAGCGCGGGCGATCTTGTGACGGAGGCGGCGGCCGTAGTAGGCGGTGACGAGTTCGTCCAGGTGGCCGGGCGGCAGGTCGGCCTCGCTCCAGAGGTTGCCGAGCTCGAAGCAGGGGTCGTTGTTGCCGGCGTACTCGTAGTCGATGAGGTGGAGGCGGTCGCCGCACTCGACGATGTTGCCGGGGAGAAGATCGTTGTGGCAGGGGACGGCGGGCTCGGCACGTACCGCCAGACATTTCCTGATTTCTTCGGCGGCGGGCATGAAATCGAGATATTTCGCAGGAAGTCGAAAACCTCGCTCCTGGACGATCCGCAGATACCCCCGCTGCACCTCGAACATGTCGAAGTCCCGGACGAAACGCGGCCCCGCGTGCAGCCGCCGGCACACCTCCGCCACCCGCGGCAGGTTCTCCGGCTCCCACAGGTCGGCCTCGGTGAACGTCCGGCCCGGCAGGAACCCGATCACGATCACGCCCGCGTCCGGCAGGTAGCCGTGCACGGGCGCCCCCACCCCGGCCCGCGCGGCGGCGAGCGAGTCGGCGTGCTCGGCGTCCTTGTCGATGCCCAGCAGGGAGCCGTCGCTGGCGGCCACGCGCACCACGTAGGCCCCGGCGGGGGTGGTGACCTTGTAGTTGCGGTTGGTCATCCCGCCGGGCAGCTCCTCGACGGAGCGCGGCAGGCCGGACAGCAGCGGGATGCGGTCGAGCACCTGGGCCAGAGCCATGGTCGATGCTAGCTCCGCCGCCGTAAACGGTCTAGACCTTTTACGGTACGGAGGTTAGCCTCGCGACCATGAGCGACTCGGCCCGCATCGTGATCATCGGCGGCGGGGTGGGCGGCGCGTCCGTCGCCTACCACCTCACCCGACGCGGCGAACGCGACGTCGTCCTGCTGGAGCGGGACGAGCTCACCAGCGGCTCCACCTTCCACTCGGCGGGCCTGGTCGGCCAGCTCCGCTCCGACCCCACCCTGACCCGGATGAACCAGTACTCCGTCGAGCTCTACCGCACCCTCGACGCCGGATGGACCGAGTGCGGCGGCGTCAAGCTGGCCTCCACGCCGGAGCGGATGGCCGAGATCCGCCGCCAGATCGGCTGGGCCAGGACGTTCGGGCTGCCGCTGGAGGAGATCTCGGTCGCCGAGGCGGTGGAGCTGTTCCCGCTGATGGACCCGTCCGGGGTGGTGGGGGCGGCGTACCTGCCGACCGACGGCCAGGTGGACCCCTCGATGTTGTGCTACGCCCTGGCCGCCCGCGCCCGCGAGGGCGGCGCCCGCCTGCGCACCCGTACGCGGGTGCTCGGCATCGACGTCGAGCGCGGGCGCGTCACCGGCGTGCGCACCGACCAGGGGGACATCGCCTGCGAGATCGTGGTCAACTGCGGCGGCATGTTCGCCGCCGAGATCGGCCGCATGGCCGGGGTGCGCGTCCCGATCGTGCCGATGTCCCACCAGTACGTCGTCACCGACGCCTGCCACGACCACGCCGTCCTGCCCACGCTGCGCGACCCCGACCTGCTCGTCTACTACCGGCAGGAGGTGCGCGGCCTGGTCATGGGCGGCTACGAGCGCACCTGCGCCCCCTGGACCGCCTCCGAGACCTCCTACGACGCCGTCCCGGCCGACTTCAACGGCAGGCTGCTGCCCGAGGACTGGCCGCGCCTGGAGGAGATCTCCGCCAACTCCCGGATCCGGGTGCCCGCGATGGCCGACGTCGGCATCCGCAAGCTGATCAACGGGCCCGAGGCGTTCACCCCGGACAACGAGTTCTGCCTGGGGGAGACCGAGGTGGGCGGGCTCTTCGTGGCGGCCGGGTTCTGCGCCCACGGCATCGCGGGCGCGGGCGGCATCGGCAAGGTCATGGCCGAGTGGATCGTCGAGGGCGACCCCGGCATGGACGTCCACCACATGGACGTACGCCGCTTCGGCGGCCGGTACCGGTCGCCGTCGTACACGGTCAAGCGCTCGGTCGAGAACTACGAGACGTACTACGACATCCGCTACCCGGGCCACGAGCGGGGGGCCGGCCGCCCGCTGCGGGTCTCGCCCGCCTACTCCTGGCACGCCGCCCACGGGGCCGTCTTCGGCGAGAAGGCGGGCTGGGAGCGGGTCAACCACTACTCCACCGGCCCGGCGGGCGAGGACGAACGCCCCCGCGGCTGGGCCGGACGCCTGTGGTCGCCCGCCGTCGGGGCCGAGCACCGCGCCACCCGCACCACGGCCGGGCTGTTCGACGAGAGCTCCTTCGCCAAGATCGAGGTCACCGGGCCGGACGCCGCGGGCCTGCTGGAATGGGTGTGCGACAACCGCGTCGCCCGCCAGGTGGGCGCCGTCACCTACACCCAGGCGCTGAACCGGCGCGGCGGCATCGAGTGCGACTTCACCGTCACCCGGCGCGGCGAGCAGGAGTTCCTGATCGTCACCGGCACCGCGTCCGGCTCCCACGACCTCGGCTGGCTGCGCAGGCAGGCCCGGCTCACCGGCTCGACGGCCAGGATCGCCGACGTCACCGGCCAGTACGCCTGCTTCGCCCTGTGGGGCCCCGAGGCCCGCGACATCCTGTCCGGGCTGACCCCGGACCCGCTGGACTTCCCGTTCATGTCGGCCCGCGAGCTCACCGTGGGGGACGTGCCCGCGCTGGCGCAGCGGGTGACGTTCGTCGGCGAGCCGGGCTGGGAGCTGTACTGCTCCAGCGAGTACGGGCTCGCGCTGTGGGAGACGCTGTGGCGGGCGGGCGAGCCGTACGGGCTGGCCGCGGGCGGCTACCGGGCCATCGACAGCCTGCGGCTGGAGAAGGGGTACCGGGTGTGGGGGGCCGACATCGGGCCCGAGACGACGCCGTACGAGGCCGGGCTCGGGTTCTGCGTCAAGCCGGACAAGGACTTCCTCGGCCGGGACGCCCTCGACCCCGACCCGGCCCGCCGGCTCCGCTGCCTGACCCTGTCCGACCCGCGGGCGGTCGCCCTGGGCAACGAGCCCGTACGGGTGGACGGGCGGGTCGTGGCCCGGGTCACCTCCGGCGGCTACGGGTACACGGTCGAGCAGTCGATCGCGTACGCGTACCTGCCGGCCGGGCCGGGGGCCGCGGTCGAGGCGGAGGTGGAGATCGAGGTCGAGGGGGATTGGGTGCCGGGCGTCGTGGTCAGGGAGCCGCTGCTCGGCCCGGCGGGGTCGCGGTGACGCCGCTGCGCACCGACAGGCGTACCCGGTCGGGGCGGAACAGGTCGCGGGCGTGCTCGACCGGGGTGCCGTCGGCGGCGTAGGCCGTGCGCTCGATGCGCATGAGCGGCGCGCCCGCCGCGATGCCCAGCTCGGCCGCCTCCTCCGGCCCGGCGATCACCGGGTCGAGGTGCTCGACGGCGGTACGCGGCTCCAGGTCGTAGCGGGTGGCCAGCAGGGCGTAGAGGGAGCCGCCGAGGTCCTCGGCGAGGAATCCGGGCAGGGCGGGGAAGAAGGAACGTTCGAGCGCCACCGGCGAACGGCCCGCCGAGCGCACCCGGGCCACCTCGTGCACCGGCTCGCCCGGCTCGACGCCGAGCGCGGCGGCCACGGCGGCGGAGGCGGGCACGGTGGCGGCCGTCAGGATCCTCGCCTCGGCCCGTAGATGGGCGCGGCGCATCTGCTCGGTGAACCCGGCCAGGCCGGTCAGGTCGCACTCGATGCGCGGCTCGGCCACGAACGCCCCGCCCGACCTGCCGGGGAGCCTGATCAGCACGCCGTCGTGTTCGAGGGTGGCCAGGGCCTGGCGCAGGGTCATCCGGCTCACGCCGAGGCGGGCGGCCAGCTCCCGTTCGCCGGGCAGCCGGTCGCCCGGCGCCATCTCGCCGGAGGAGATGGCCTCCAGCAGCCACTGCTCGATCTGCGTGTGCGCGGGAACCCCGGTGCCACGCTCCAGCTCAGGCGGTGTCCCGACCACACGCGCATGCTATCGGGCCATACGGGAGGAACCACTCAGGACGACGAGAGGCGGGCCACGGCGTCGGTGAACTCGCTGATCATGTCGTACACCACGTCACGGGCCGGCCGGACCCGGTCGAGCTGGCCCACCACCTGCCCCACGTAGTAGGTGACGAGTTCCAGGGCGCCGGGATCGCCGCGGTCGGCCGCCGCGCCGATGCGGGCCATCGCCCCCTCGGCCAGCAGCAGTTGCAGGGGCATGCCCAGCGGCCCGGGACTCTCCGGCCCGTCGTCCCACTCCTCGGTCCAGGCCGACCTGAGCTGCCGCGCCGGCTTGCCCGTACGCGAGCGTGACCGCACGGTGTCCAGCGAAGAGGCGGCCAGCAGCTTGCGCCGGAGCGCGGGCGAGGTCTCGGACTCCTCGGTCGTCAGCCACACCGAGCCGCACCACACGCCCTCGGCCCCGAGCGCCATGGCCGCGGCCATCTGGCGTCCGGAGGCGATGCCGCCCGCGGCCAGCACGGGCACCGGCGCGACCGCGTCCACGACCTGCGGGACGAGCACCATCGTGGAGATCTCGCCGGTGTGCCCGCCCGCCTCGGAGCCCTGGGCCACGACGATGTCCGCCCCGGCCGCCACCTGCCTGCGCGCGTGCTCCACGGTCCCGACCAGCGCGGCCACCGGCACGCCCGCCTTCCTGGCGCTCGCGAGCATCTCCGGCGGCGGTGGGCCGAGCGCGCTGGCGATGAGCCCGATCGGGTGCTTGAGCGCCACGTCGATCAGCGCGGTCGCCCCGGAGGCCGTCACCCGCCTGCCGAACTCGTCGGCGACGGCGCTCAGCGGCTGCGGCGGCGCGTTCACGCCGTACTTCGACAGCAGGTGGGTGACGAAGTCGCGGTGGCGGTCGGGCACGAAGTCCAGCAGATGGGTCCGCAGGTCGAGCGCCGAGGCGTCGATCCGGCCCGGGACGAGCACGTCCACCCCGTACGGCCGCCCGCCCACCCGCTCGTCGATCCACGTCAGCTCGGCGTCGAGCCGCTCCGGCGCGTACGCGACGGCCCCCAGCACCCCGAACCCGCCCGCGTTCGTGACCGCGGCCACCACGTCGCGGCAGTGGCTGAAGGCGAACAACGGGAACTCGACGCCCAGGCGCTCACAGATGGCGGTCCGCATGCACCGACGCTAACCTCCAGAAGCTTGTTCGGTCCATCCCCCGACCGGCAGGACGTCGCCCGGCGCGTCAGGACGGCCCGGCCTGCCCGTCCAGCGCCAGGGCGATCGCCGCGGCGGCCTCCGCCGCGCCGGGGTCGTGCCAGCCCAGCTCGGGCGTGTACCCGCGGACGCGCCTGGCGGGCACCCCGGCGACCACGCTGTGGTCGGGGAACTCGCCGCGCACCACCGCGCCCCCCGCCACCACGCACTGCCGCCCCAGGACCGTGCCCGGCAGGATGATCGCCCCCGTGCCGAGCCACGAGCCCGCGCCGATGGAGACCGGGCTGTTGCGCGGCCACTGGCGGCCGATCGGCGTCTCGGGGTCGTCGTAGACGTGGTTCTGGTCGGTGATGTAGACGTACGGGCCGGTGAAGACGTGGTCGCCGATGTCGATCGACTGGTGGGCCACGATGTGCGAGCCCCTGCCGATCGAGCACGAGCCGCCGATCCGCAGGATCGAGCCGGGGCCGAGCTCCAGGCCGGGCCACATGCCGCAGGAGATCGACACCCGCTCGCCGATCAGCGTGTGCTCGCCGATCTCGATCCAGCGCTCGCCGAAGATCGCCCCCGGCGGGAAGGCGATGCTGACACCCTCGCCGATACGGCGGAAACGGTAACCTGCCGTGGAGTCCGGGGAGATCGCCCCGGCGTGCCGGATCGCCGCGTAGGCACGGTGAATCAGCGCACCCAAGGCCCGCCGTACAAGTGACATAGGGACCAAAGTTACCGCTAGGTCATGCCGTTCGGGCATGTGAGGGGCGTTGTTTGATATCCTGAGAGCCCGTGGACACTTCGGCCACACCACGAGCCACGGGAGCCCCTTTGCGCAGCGCATCGCAAACCAAGCATCTGTTCGTCACCGGCGGTGTCGCCTCCAGTCTTGGCAAGGGGCTCACCGCCTCCAGCCTCGGCCGCCTGCTCAAGGGGCGCGGCCTCCGGGTCACCATGCAGAAGCTCGACCCTTACCTCAACGTCGACCCCGGCACGATGAACCCGTTCCAGCACGGCGAGGTGTTCGTCACCGACGACGGCGCCGAGACCGACCTCGACGTCGGCCACTACGAGCGCTTCCTCGACACCGACCTGCACGGCTCGGCCAACGTCACCACCGGGCAGATCTACTCCAACGTCATCGCCAAGGAGCGGCGGGGCGAATACCTGGGCGACACCGTCCAGGTCATCCCGCACATCACCAACGAGATCAAGGACCGCATCCGCGGCATGGCCGGTCCCGACGTCGACATCGTGATCACCGAGGTCGGCGGCACGGTCGGCGACATCGAGTCGCTGCCGTTCCTGGAGGCCGTCCGCCAGATCAGGCACGAGGTCGGTCGCGACAACGTCTTCTTCCTGCACGTGTCGCTGCTGCCCTACATCGGCCCGTCCGGCGAGCTGAAGACCAAGCCGACCCAGCACAGCGTGGCCGCGCTGCGCAGCATCGGCATCCAGCCCGACGCGATCGTGCTGCGCTCCGACCGGCCCGTCCAGACGGCGATCAAGCGCAAGATCAGCCTCATGTGCGACGTCGACGAGGACGCCGTCGTCTCCGCCGTCGACGCCGCCTCCATCTACGACATCCCCAAGGTGCTGCACGCCGAGGGCCTCGACGCCTATGTCGTGCGCCGCCTCGGACTGCCCTTCCGGGACGTCGACTGGAAGGAATGGGAGCAGCTCCTGCGCCGGGTGCACCGCCCGGCCAAGGAGGTCACGATCGCGCTGGTCGGCAAGTACATCGACCTGCCCGACGCGTACCTGTCGGTCACCGAGGCGCTGCGCGCCGGCGGGTTCGCCAACGACGCGCGGGTCAACATCCGCTGGGTCAAGAGCGACGACTGCGAGACCCCCGAGGGCGCCGAGCGCGAGCTCGACGGCGTCGACGGCGTGCTGATCCCCGGCGGGTTCGGCGTGCGCGGCATCGAGGGCAAGATCGGCGCCATCCGGCACGCCCGCGAGGGCAGGATCCCGCTGCTCGGCATCTGCCTCGGCATGCAGGGCATGGTCATCGAGGCCGCCCGCAACATGGCCGGCATCGAGGACGCCAACTCCGCCGAGTTCGACCCCGACACCAAGCACGCGGTCATCTCCACCATGGCCGACCAGGAGGACGTCGTCGCCGGCGAGCGCGACATGGGCGGCACCATGCGGCTCGGCAGCTACACCGCCAAGCTCGGCGAGGGCACCCTGGCCAGGCAGCTCTACGGCGGCAAGGCCAAGGCCGACGAGCGCCACCGCCACAGGTACGAGGTCAACAACGCCTACCGCGAGCGCCTGGAGAACGTCGGCCTGGTCTTCTCCGGCCTGTCGCCCGACGGCCGCCTGGTGGAGTACACCGAGCTGCCCGCCGACGTGCACCCGTTCTTCATCGGCACGCAGGCGCACCCCGAGTTCCGCTCGCGTCCCACCCGCGCCAACCCGATGTTCAAGGGCCTGATCGGCGCCGCCCTGGCCTACGCCGACAGCCGCGTGAGCACGAAGGTCGGCAAGTGAACGTCACCGGAGCGGCGAGCCTCGGTCCGGAGGCGGTAGCTCGCGTGACCACGGAGGACCGGAAGCGAGTGCGAGCATGATCAGAGACACGCCCGAGGCGTGGGACGTCGTCGCGTCCAAGGAACACTTCCAGGGCTACGTGATCAAGGTCGTCACCGACACGGTCAAGATGCCCCAGGACGAGGTCGCCGACCGCGACTACGTCGTCCACCCGGGCTCGGTCGCCGTGCTCGCGCTCGACGACCGCGACCGCGTCCTGATGATCAGGCAGTACCGCCACCCCACCCGGCAGCTCATGTGGGAGCTGCCGGCCGGCCTCCGCGACGTGGCGGGCGAACCGCTCGCCACCACCGCGGCCCGCGAGCTCGCCGAGGAGTCCGGCTACCGCGCCGACACCTGGCACACCCTGGTCGACCTGCGTTCCTCTCCCGGCATGACCGACGAGCGGATCAGGGTCTTCCTGGCCCGCGGCCTGAGCAGGATCCCCGACGAGGAGAACACCTTCGTCCACCGGCACGAGGAGATCGGCATGCCGGTCGAATGGGTGCCGCTGGCCGACGCGGTCGAGAAGGCGCTCATGGGAATGATCCACAATTCCCCGGCCGTGGCCGGTATCCTCGCCGCATATGCGGCTTCGGTTGAGGGATTCGCCCTGTTGCGCCCCGCCGACGCCCCGGAGGCGTGACGGAAGGACCATGTCGTGGAGGCGGTGCTCTCCAGCTACCTCGCCCATCTGGCGGTGGAGCGGGGCCTGGCTGCCAACACGCTCGCGTCCTACCGCCGTGACCTGCGGCGATACTTCGAACATCTTCAGGCGCGGGGGCGGCTGAAGCTCGACGAGGTGGGGGAGGCCGACGTTCAGGCCTTCCTCGCCGCGCTGCGCGAGGGCGACCGGGAGCATCCCGCCCTCGTGGCCAGCTCGGCCGCCCGGGCCGTGTCGGCCGTACGCGGGCTCCACCGGTTCGCCCTGCGTGAAGGCGTCACGGCCCACGACCCCGCCCACGAGGTACGCCCGCCGCGCCAGCTCCGCAGGCTGCCCAAGGCGATCGCCGTCGACGAGGTCGAACGCCTCATCGCCGCCTCCGGCCCCGACGGCGCCCCGCTCACCCTGCGCAACCGCGCCCTGCTGGAGGTCCTGTACGGCACCGGCGCCCGCATCTCCGAGGCCGTCGGCCTGGCCGTCGACGACCTCGAACCCGACCAGGTGCGACTGCGCGGCAAGGGCGGCCGCACGCGCGTCGTCCCGCTCGGCCGCTACGCGCGCTCGGCCCTCGACGCCTACCTCGTCCGCGCCAGGCCCGGCCTGCTCGCCCACGGACGCGGCACCCCTGCGGTCTTCCTCAACGCCCGCGGCGGCCGCTTGACCAGGCAGGGGGCCTGGGAAGTGCTCCAGGCCGCCGCCGAACGCGCCGGTCTGGCCGGCGTCAGCCCGCACGTCCTGCGCCACTCCTTCGCCACCCACCTGCTCGACGGAGGCGCGGACGTCAGGGTGGTCCAGGAGCTGCTCGGTCACGCCTCGGTCACGACCACGCAGGTCTACACCTTGGTCACGGTCGACAAACTCCGCGAGGTCTACGCCGCGGCGCACCCGCGCGCCCGGCAGTGATCTATAGTCTTTTGCGCGTGCGCGGCGCCCCGGCGTGCCGCCTTGCCGCGTTTAGTGGTGACGCCATAGTGTCCGTCCGGACGGTCCGGTTCGGGATCGTCAGGGAGGTTCGAGCTGGTGACTGTGACGACCAAGGGTTCGACCCAGGGGACCCCCGACAACCCCTGGGGTGACACCAAGACCAACGCGCCTTCCAACGGCGTCAACCTGGGCCCCACCCAGCGCCCGCGACCGGTGTTCCCTGAACCGGTCCCGCCGCAGGTGCACGGGCCGGCGCGAGTGGTCGCGATGGTCAACCAGAAGGGCGGCGTCGGCAAGACGACCACCACCATCAACCTGGGCGCGGCGCTGGTCGAGTGCGGGCTGAAGGTGCTGCTGGTCGACTTCGACCCGCAGGGCGCGCTCTCGGTCGGCCTGGGCATCAACCCGCTCCAGCTCGACCTGACCGTCTACAACCTGCTGATGGACCGCGGGGTCACCGCCGAGGACGTCCTGCTGGAGACCGGCGTCGAGGGCCTCGACCTGCTGCCCAGCAACATCGACCTGTCGGCCGCCGAAGTGCAGCTCGTCACCGAGGTCGCCCGCGAGCAGGTGCTCGGCCGGGTGATCAAGCCGCTGCTGCCGCACTACGACGTCTGCCTCATCGACTGCCAGCCGTCGCTCGGCCTGCTCACCATCAACGCGCTGACCTGCGCCCACGGCGTCATGGTGCCGCTGGAGTGCGAGTTCTTCGCCCTGCGCGGCGTCGCGCTGCTCATGGACACCATCTCCAAGGTCCAGGAGCGTCTCAACGAAGACCTCGAGATCGAGGGCCTGCTCGCCACCATGTACGACGCCCGTACGCTGCACGGCCGCGAGGTGCTGGCCCGCGTGGTGGAGGCGTTCGGCGACAAGGTGTTCCACACGGTGATCAACCGTACGGTCCGCTTCCCCGACGCCACCGTCGCGGGCGAGCCGATCACCACCTTCGACCCGTCGTCCCTCGGCGCCAACGCCTACCGCGAACTGGCCCGCGAGGTGCTCTCGCGTTGGCCGGCGCCTGCGACAATGGCCAGGTGACCGCAGAGCAGACCGAGACCCCCCAAGGCTTCCAGGTTCACCTGGACGTCTTCGAGGGCCCCTTCGACCTGCTCCTCGGCCTGATCGCCAAGCACAAGCTCGACATCACCGAGGTCTCGCTCTCCAAGGTCACCGACGAGTTCATCGCCTACATCCGGTCCAGGGGCCCGGAGTGGGACCTCGACCAGACCAGCCACTTCCTGCTGGTCGCGGCCACGCTGCTCGACCTCAAGGCGGCCCGGCTGCTGCCCTCCGGCGAGGTGGAGGACGAAGAGGACCTTGCGCTCCTGGAGGCCAGAGACCTGCTGTTCGCCCGGCTGCTGCAGTACAAGGCGTACAAGGAGGTCGTGAAGGTCTTCGCGGGGCGGATGGCCGAGGAGGGGCTGCGCTTCCCCCGTACGGTGTCGCTGGAGCCGCAGTTCGCCGACCTCCTGCCCGAGCTCATCCTCGGGATCGGGCCCGAGCAGCTCGCCCGCATCGCGGCCAAGGCGTTCACCCCGAAACTTCCGCCCACGGTCAGCGTCGGCCACATCTACCAGCCTCTGGCCAGCGTCAAGGAGCAGGCGGCCATCCTGGTCATGCACCTGCGCCGGATGCGCCGGGCCACCTTCCGCGCGCTGACGGCCGACTGCGAGGGCACCTTCGAGGTCATCGCCCGCTTCCTGGCCGTGCTGGAGCTGTTCAGGGAGTCGGCGGTGACGTTCGAGCAGGTCGAGGCGCTGGGAGAGCTCCACGTGACCTGGACGGGCGCCGACGACGGCGACGTCGCGGTGGGCGACGACTACGAGGAATCCGCGGAGAAACCATCGAATGACTGACAACCCCAACCCCCTTCCAGGCCCCCGCAAGGCCCCCGATTCCGGGTCGCCGCTGCCCGCCTGGATGACCCTCCCGGGCTCCCTCGTCCAGCCCGCCTCCCCGGAGGAGTCGCCCGCCCTGCCCTCCGGCCCCGACCTCCCGGTCGCGCCGCCGAAGCCCTCGCCGTCGCCCGAGTCGTCCTTCCCGGAGTCGCCTTCCGCCGGCCCCGAGCGGCCCTCGGACACCGCCGCGCCTTCCGAGGCCGCGCCGGTGAGCGTCGCCGACCGGGAGGAGGGCCGGCAGGAAGCCCGGCAGGACGCGCCGGAGGAGGAGGCTCAGGCGGCGGGGCCCGCTCTTGAGGCGGCCCTGGAGGCCATCCTGATGGTCGTCGACGAGCCCGTCGCCGAGATCACGCTGGCCCAGGTGCTGGAGCGCCCCACCCACGAGGTCGCGGCGGCACTCAGAGGGCTGGCGAAGGAATATACCGACGCCGGGCGGGGTTTTGATCTGCGGGAAGTCGCGGGTGGCTGGCGTTTCTACACGCGGGCCGACTGCGCGGCGCTGGTCGAGCGGTTCGTCCGCGACGGCCAGCAGACGCGGCTGACCCAGGCCGCGCTGGAGACCCTCGCGGTCGTGGCCTACCGGCAACCGGTGAGCCGCGCCCGCGTCGCCGCCGTACGCGGCGTCAACAGCGACGGCGTCATGCGGACGCTCGTCGCCAGGGGGCTGGTCGAAGAGGCCGGCACCGACCCGGAGAGCCAGGCAGTGCTCTACCGGACAAGCTCATACTTCCTGGAACGTCTGGGACTGCGGGACCTCAGCGAGCTTCCCGAGCTCGCTCCCTTCCTCCCCGACGACGTGGAGAACCTCGAGGAGACAACAAAGTGATCAACAGGCGCAGCACCCCGTCCGGTGATGGACGCGGTCGTGGACGTACCGGCGGCTCCGGCCGCGGCGGGCGTCCCGCCTTCCGCTCCGACGACAACCGCCGCGACACCTTCGGCGGCGGCTTCGGCGGGGACGACCCCCGCCGCGACTCCCTCCGCGCGGACCGCGGCGGAGCCCGCGCCCGCTACGGCGACCGCGACGACCGCGCCCGCCAGGACTCCGGCCCCCGCGGTGGCGACCGCTCCGGCCGTCCCGCCTCCGGTGGCGACCGCTCCGGGCGTTCCGGCGGCGAGCGTTCCGGCCGGCCCGGCTTCGGCGGTGACCGTTCCGGCCGCCCCGCCTCCGGTGGCGACCGCTTCGGCCGTTCCGGCGGCGACCGCGACGGCTACTCGCGCGGCGACCGCGCGGACCGTCCGGCGCGTGACGACCGCGACGACCGCTACCAGCGCGCCGACCGGCCGGCCGGCGGCGACCGCTTCCGTGACGACCGCGGTGACCGCGGCCCGCGTGGCGACCGTTTCGAGCGTCCCCGTCATGAGGGTGGCGACCGTCCTCGTCGTGAGGGTGGCGACCGGCCGCGTGGCGAGGGCTTCGGCGGGGCTGCCCGGTCCGGCGACCGGGGCAGGTTCGGCGACGACCGGCGCGGCGGCTACGGCGGCGACCGGCGTGGTGAGCGCAGTGGTTACGCCGGTGGCGAGCGCGGCGGGTACTCCGGCGACCGTGGCGGATACTCCGGCGAGCGCGGTGGCCCCTCGGGTGACCGGGGCGGCTTCTCCGGCGGTCGTGGCGGGTCTTCCGCCGGCCGCGGTGGTTACGCGGGCGAGCGGCGCGGTTACGCCGACTCCCGTGGCGGCGCACGTCCCGCACGTGGCGGCGACGGCGAGCGTCAGGAGCGCGGCGGCTTCCGTGCCGACCGCGGCGGGCGCAGGGACGAGGCGCCTCGCTCGGCCGGCGCGGGCAACACCCGTGCCCGGTTCGGCAGGCGCGAGGACAACCCGCGCGGGCAGCAGCCGCGTACCCCGAGGCGCGACGACGTGCAGACGCTCGGCGGCGGACGGCCTGCGGCCGGCTCCCAGAGCCCCCAGGCCAGGCGCGTCAAGGCCGCCCGCCAGCCGCTGCGCGACCGTGCCTTCTACGACGACGACTACACCGACGAGCGCGACACCACCGAGGTCCCCAACGGCGTGCGCCTGCAGAAGGTGCTCGCCCAGGCGGGCGTGGCCAGCAGGCGCGCCTGCGAGGAGATGATCGGCGACGGCCGCGTCACGGTCAACGGCCAGGTCGTCCGCCGGTTCGGCGCCAAGGTCGACCCCGCGACCCAGGTCATCCACGTCGACGGCAAGCGCATCCCGACCGCCCCCGACCTGGTCTACTACGCCCTCAACAAGCCGATCGGCGTCGTGTCCACCATGGACGACCCGCAGGGCCGCCCGTGCCTGGCCGACTACGTCGAGGAGCTGGCGCCGAGGCTGTTCCACGTCGGCCGGCTCGACACCGAGACCGAGGGCCTGCTGCTGCTCACCAACGACGGCGAGCTGGCCAACCGGCTGACGCACCCCAGCTACGGGGTGCAGAAGAAGTACTGGGCCAAGGTGCCGGGGCCGATCCCGCGCGACCTCGGCCGCAGGCTCCGTCAGGGCATCGAGCTGGAGGACGGCATCGCCAAGGCCGACAGCTTCGCCATCGTGCAGGAGCACGGCCAGCAGGCGCTGATCGAGGTGGTGCTGCACGAGGGCCGCAAGCACGTCGTCAGGCGCATGCTGGAGGAGGCCGGTCACCGGGTGATCGACCTGGCCAGGATCGAGTTCGGCCCGGTGAAGCTGGGCCGCACCAAGGCCGGCACGGTCCGCGCGCTGACCTTGAAGGAGGTCGGCGAACTTTACGCGGCCGTGAAGCTGTAATCTGGCCGGAACGCAGGAGCCCGTGCGTATCTCGCACGGGCTCTCCCGCTATGGAGGGGGACAAGGCGCATGGTGCGGGCGATCCGCGGGGCGATCCAGCTGGACGCCGACGACCGTGACTCGATCATCCAGGGGACGACCGAGCTGGTCCAGGCGCTCATGGAGCGCAACAGCCTCACCACGGACGACGTGATCAGCGTGCTGTTCACCGCCACCCCCGACCTGACCGCCGAGTTCCCCGCCCTGGCGGCGCGCAAGCTGGGTTTCCACGACGTCCCGCTGATCTGCTGCACCGAGATCGACGTGCCGGGCGCGCTGCCCCGCGTGGTGCGCCTGATGGCCCATGTGGAGACCGACCGTCCGCGGGCAGAGATGCAGCATGTGTATCTGCGGGGCGCGGTCGCGCTGCGGCAGGACATCGCCCAGTAGGCGCGCCTGCCGCGAGCCGGATCGCCGTGCGGCGTCCGCCTGGCGGAGTCGTACGGCACCTGCCTGGCGGACACGACAGGCAACACTCTCACCAGCCCGATAAATCAGGACATCGATATGGCCTCGGAACTCCGTACCGTGCTCGTCGTCGGCACCGGTCTCATCGGCACCTCGGCGGCCCTGGCGCTGCGCAAGCACGACGTGCGCGTGCTGCTCGCCGACCGTGACGCGGCCGCCGTGCGGCTGGCCAGGGAGCTGGGCGCGGGCGAGGAGTGGGAGCCGGACCGGGCGCCCGCCGGGCAGGTGGACCTGGCGGTCATCGCGGTGCCCCCGGCCCACGTCGCCGACGAGCTGCTGAAGCTGCAGAAGCGCGGCGTGGCCCGGTTCTACACCGACGTCGCCAGCGTCAAGGCCGAGCCCATCAGTCAGGCCGCGCGGCTGGGCTGCGACCTGACGTCCTACGTCGCCTCCCACCCGCTGGCCGGGCGGGAGAAGTCCGGCCCGGGGGCGGCCAGGGCCGACCTGTTCCTCGGCCGGCCGTGGGCGTTGTGCCCGACCGGCGAGGCCGCGGCGGAGGCCAGGGCGGCGGTGCTGAGGCTGATCGAGCTGTGCGGGGCCAACCCCGTCGAGGTGGGCGCCGAGGAGCACGACCGCGCGGTCGCCGTCGTCTCGCACGCCCCCCACGTCGCCGCCTCGGCCGTGGCGGCCCGCCTGGCCGACGCCACCGAGGTCGCGCTCGGCCTGGCCGGGCAGGGGGTGCGCGACGTGACCAGGATCGCGGGCGGCGACCCCGGGCTCTGGCTCGGCATCCTGTCGGGCAACGCGACGCCGGTCGCCGAGGTGCTGGAGGCCGTCTCCCGCGACCTGGCCGAGGCCGCGACCGCGCTGCGCTCCCTGGCCGAGGGCGACGGCACCGCGAGCGGTGAACTGACCCATCTTCTGAAGCGCGGCGTCGCCGGGCACGGGCGCATCCCGGGCAAGCACGGCGGTCCCGCCCCGGCCTATGTGGTCGTCCAGGTGGTCATCGGTGACCGTCCCGGGCAGCTCGCGCGGCTGTTCCAGGTGTGCGACGAGGTCGGGGTCAACGTCGAGGACGTGCGGCTGGAGCACGCGCCGGGGCTGCCCCTGGGCATCGCCGAGCTGTGGGTCCAGCCGGACGCGGCCACGCCGCTCGCCGGAGCCCTGCGCGAACGAGGCTGGCAGGTCCCCTGATCAAGGGACGCTGGGCACGACGGGCCGGCGCCGAGCCCCCTCAGTCGGCGGCCCGTTCCAGCCTGCGCCGGGCGCGTTCCACGGCGACCGGCAGGCCGCGCCGGGCGGCCAGGGCCCTGGGCAGCCGCCGTACGACGGTGCGCAGCCCCCGGCGGCCCGCGGGACCGCCCAGCAGCGCCTGAAGGGACCGTCGGGCCACCACCGGCCACGGACGGCGCAGCACGGCGGTCAGCACGGCGTTGCGCGCCGCCAGCGCCTGCCTGCCGCGCGGGTCGCGGGAGGGTGACGGGTGGTGGTGGGCGACGACGTCCTCCACATAGGCCAGCCCCCAGCCGCGCGCGGCCAGGTCCACGGCCAGCCGTTCCTCCTCGCCGAAGAAGAAGATCACGTCGTCGAAGCCGCCGGCGTCCAGGAACGCCTCCTTGCGCACGACGGCCCCGCAGGCCAGGAAGCCGAGCACGCTGGGTCCGGGCAGGTCGTCCTCGACGCCGAGCGGGGAGTCGCGCATCGCCTCCGAGACGGGGTCCAGCCGCTCCTGCGGCCCGACCAGCACGCGCGCGCCCAGCACCGCCAGGCGGGGATGGGCGTCCAGCACGTCGGCCGCCCGCTCCAGCGCGCCCGGCGCCCACCAGGAGTCGTCGTCGGCGAAGGCGACGTACGGGGTCTCGGCCAGTCGCACGCCGGCGTTGCGCGCCGGCGCGCCGAGGTTGGCCCCCGCCTCGACCACGCGGACGTCGGGGAAGTGCTTGGCGACGAAACCGGCGGTCCCGTCGGTGGAGCCGTTGTCGACGAGGATCACCGGACTCGGGTGGCGGGGCAGCGTGCGGGCCAGCGAGCGGACCCGGTCCCTGGAGGCCACCACGACCGTGACCCGTGCTCGCTTCGTCTCCGTCACGCCGGACCTCTTACCTGGGCGGGCCCGCCTACTCCTCGCGGGAGGCATTGACGGTGGGCCGGGGGAGGCGTACAAAGGACGGTAACAGCGTTACCGACAAGAAACGGTGTTACTCAATGGTGGTCACCGCGTACCGGCAAGCCCAGCAGGAAGGCCAGAGCGTGGTCAGGTCGGCCATCCTCGACGCCGCGAAGAGCCTGCTCGTCGCCGAGGGCCCGGCGGCGCTCACCGTACGGCGCATCTCGGGCCAGGTCGGCTGCTCCACGAAGGTGATCTACACCCTCTTCGGCGGCAAGGACGGCCTCAGCGAGGCGTTGTGGCTGGAGGGCTTCGCCCGGCTGGAGGCGCGGCTGCTGGCCGTCCCCGCCCAGGAGGACCCGCTCCCGGCGCTGCACGCGGGCCTGGCGGCCTACCGCGAGTACGCGCTGGACGAGCCCGACTACTACCGGGTCATGTTCCAGAACGCGATGCACGGCTTCCAGCCCGGTCCCGACGCGGTCACCGCCGGGCGGCGGACGTTCGACATCCTGGTCGAGGCCGTGGCCGCCTGCCTGGAGGCCGGACGGCTGCGCGGGGCCGCCGCCGGCGAGATAGCCGACGTGCTGTGGATGGCGATCCACGGCGCCGTGAGCCTGGAGATCTCCGGCTTCTTCGACAGCGCCGAGGCCGGACAGCGCTTCCTGCTGCTCTGCACCTCCGTGCTCACGCCGTTCCAGACCTGAGAGGAAGCGCACGATGACCACCACCCCCTTCCGCAACGGCTTCGCACCCGCGACGGAGGAGATCACGGCCTTCGACCTGGAGGTCACCGGCCGCATCCCCGCCGAGCTCGACGGTCGCTACCTGCGCAACGGGCCCAACCCGCTCAGCCTCGACGACCCGTCCGCCACCCACCTGTTCATGGGCGAGGGCATGGTGCACGGCGTGCGGCTGCGCGGCGGGCGGGCCGAGTGGTACCGCAACCGGTGGGTGCGCAACGCCGAGGTCGCCCGGCGGCTGGGCGGGACGCCGGCGCCGGGCCCGGTGCACGCGGGCATGGACTTCGCGGCCAACACGCACGTCATCGGCATCGCCGGGCGCACGTTCGCGACCGTGGAGGCGGGCGGGCTGCCGTACGAGCTGAGCTACGAGCTCGACACGGTCGGCGCGTGCGACTTCGTCGGCGGCCTGCCCGGCGGGTACGCCGCCCACACCCACCTCGACCCGGTCACCGGCGAGCTGCACGCCATGGCCTACTTCGCCGGCTGGGACCACCACCAGCACATCGTGATCGACCCCAAGGGCGTGGTGGCCCAGGTCAGGGACGTCCCGGTCGCCGACCGCCCGATGCTGCACGACTTCGCGCTGACCCGCCGATTCGTCGTGATCTACGACCTGCCGGTCACGCTCAGCATGGCCCACGCCGAGCGCGGCGCGCCGCTCCCGTACGCGTGGGACGACGCCCGCCCGGCCCGGCTCGGCCTGCTCTCGCGCGAGACCGGCGACGTGCGCTGGGTGGACATCGACCCGTGCTGGGTCTTCCACACGCTCAACGCCTACGACGACGGCGACGAGGTCGTGGTGGACGTCGTCCGCTACCCCAAGCGGTTCGTGGACGCCCGGCTCGACCTGGGCGGCGCGCCCACGCTCGACCGGTGGCGCGTCGACCCCGCCGCCGGCCGGGTCACCACCACCCGCCTGGACGACCGTCCGCAGGAGTTCCCGCGCATCGACGAGCGCCGCACCGGCAGCCCGTACCGCTACGGCTACACCTCGGCCGCCGCCGACCTGCACGACGTGATCTACCCGGCCGGCGCCGAGCTGGAGGACCTGCCCGACGAGGCGTTCGACAACACGCTCATCAAGCACGACCTGGAGCGCGGCACGCAGGAGTCGCGGCGGTTCGGGCGGGGCGCGTACGTGGGGGAGCCGGTGTTCGTGCCCTCCGGCGCCGCCGAGGACGACGGCTACCTGCTCACCTACGTCAACGACCCGGCCAGGGGAGCGGCCGACCTGGTGATCCTGTCGGCCCAGGACTTCACCGGCGAGCCGGTGGCCACCGTGCACCTGCCCGCCAGGGTCCCGCTCGGCTTCCACGGGAGCTGGATCGCGGACTGACCGGAGGCGGTAGCCTCTTCAGGTTGGGGAAACACACGTGAAGAGGGAGAGGCCGTGTCCGGTCTGGTCGTCGCCATGGACGGTCCTTCGGGGTCGGGCAAGTCGAGCGTGTCGCGCGGGGTCGCCCGTGCGCTGGGCCTGCGTTACCTCGACACCGGGGCCATGTACCGGGCGATGACGTGGTGGATGCTCCGGCAGGGCGTCGACCTGGCCGATCCCGAGGCGATCGCGGCCCGTTGCGGCGAGCCGTCCATCGTCTCCGGCACCGACCCCGAGGGCCCCACGATCCACGTCGACGGCGTCGACGTGGGCGCGCCCATCCGGGGGTCCGACGTGACCGGCGCGGTCTCGGCCGTCGCCGCCGTCCCCGAGGTGCGCAGGCTGCTGGTCGCGCTCCAGCGGGAGATCGCCGGCGCCGGTGACATCGTGGTCGAGGGCCGCGACATCGGCAAGGTCGTCTGCCCCGACGCGCCCGTCAAGGTCTACCTGACGGCCAGCGCCGAGGCCCGTGCCCGCCGCAGGAGCGCGGAGCTGACCGGCTCCACGGTGGAGGCGCAGCAGGCCGCCATGGAACGCCGTGACACCCTGGACTCGACACGTAAGACGGACCCACTCTCGATGGCGGATGGCGCCGTCGAGCTCGACACCACCGCGCTCAACCTCGAAGAGGTCATCGCGGAGGTGCTGAGGCTGGTCAAGGAGCGCACCTGACCTCCAGGTGCGGTACTCACCTAAGGATGAACAATCATGTCAACGGGGGATTGGGTCGAGGCTGACCTCGACGAGCTGGAAGTCACCGAGCACGGCGACACCACGCCTCTGCCGGTCGTCGCCATCGTGGGCCGCCCCAACGTGGGCAAGTCCACGCTGGTCAACCGCATCATCGGCCGCCGCGAGGCGGTCGTCGAAGACGTGCCGGGCGTCACCCGCGACCGCGTCACCTACGACGCCAACTGGCGCGGCCGCCGCTTCACCGTCGTCGACACCGGCGGCTGGGACCCTGACGCCACCGGGATGAACCTGCGCATCGCCGAGCAGGCCCAGGTCGCGGTCGAGCTGGCCGACGTGATCGTGTTCGTGGTCGACGCCACCGTGGGCGCGACCGACGCCGACGAGATCGTGGGCGCGGTGCTGCGCCAGTCGGGCAAGCCGGTGATCCTGGCCGCCAACAAGGTCGACAACCAGCAGCTAGAGCTGGAGGCCGCCGGGCTGTGGGCCCTCGGGCTCGGCGAGCCCTACCCGGTCTCCGCGCTGCACGGCCGCTCCAGCGGCGACCTGCTCGACGTGGTGCTCGACGCGCTGCCCGAGACGCCGCAGCTGACCTTCGGCGTCGAGCGCGGCCCGGCCCGCGTGGCGCTGCTCGGCAAGCCCAACGTGGGCAAGTCCTCGCTGCTCAACAAGCTGGCGGGGGAAGAGCGGGTGCTGGTCGACCCGATGGCGGGCACCACCCGCGACCCGGTCGACGAGCTGATCGAGCTGGGCGGGCGCACCTGGCGTTTCGTCGACACCGCCGGCATCCGGCGGCGCGACCGCGAGCTGCAGGGGGCCGACTTCTACGCGGCCATGCGCACCCGGGCCGCCCTCGACCGCTCGGAGGTGGCGATCGTGCTGATCGACGCCAGCGAGCCGCTCACCGAGCAGGACCTGCGGATCATCGGCCTGGTGATCGAGTCCGGGCGGGCCATGGTGGTGGCGTTCAACAAGTGGGACCTCGTCGACGAGGACCGCCGCTACTACCTGGAGAAGGAGATCGACCGGCAGCTCGTGCGCACCCCGTGGGCGCTGCGGGTGAACATCTCCGCCAAGACCGGCCGCCACATGGACCGGCTGGTGCCCGCGCTGGAGAAGGCGCTCGACTCCTGGTCCACCCGGGTGCCGACGGCGCGGCTCAACGCGTTCCTGACCGAGCTGGTGCACGCGACGCCGCCGCCCGTCCGGGGGGGCAAGCAGCCGAAGATCCTGTTCGCCACGCAGGCGTCCGTCGAGCCGCCGAAGTTCGTGCTGTTCACCTCCGGCTGGCTGGAGGACACCTACCGGCGCTTCATCGAGCGGCGCATCCGCGAGGAGTTCGGGTTCGCCGGGTCGCCGATCGACGTCACGATGAAGATCCGGGAGAAGCGTCCCAAGAAGGACAAGTAACGGCGTTGCCGTATGATCTACGGCAACGCGTGGACGGAGACGAGTAGCCAGCGGGCCGCACGGGCCCAGAGAGCCGCCGGAAGCTGTGAAGGCGGTCCCGTGTTCCGCTGGCGAAGACACTCCTGAGTGCGGGGAGGAAATGCCCCGCCGGCCTGACCCCCGTCATCGGGTCGTGGAGGCCGCCCCTTCGCGGGCGGCGAAAGTGCGGTGGCACCGGGAGCTCCCTTCTCCCCCGCACTCCCAAGGGGTCATGCATTTCCTGCAGAGGAGCTGTAATGATCTCTCGTGTCCTGTCGGCGTCGCTCGCTGAGCACGCCGGCCGACGAGTGACGATCGCCGGCTGGGTCCATCGCCGCCGGCACCTGAAATCCGTCTCCTTCCTGGTCGTACGCGACCGTGCCGGGCTGGCGCAGGTCGTCAGCGCGTCCGGCGAGCTGCCGCCGGAGGAGAGCGTCGTCCGGGTCACCGGCACCGTGACCCCGGCCGGGCAGGCGCCGGGCGGGGTCGAGCTGACCGTGCCGGAGATCGAGGTCCTGTCCGAGCCCGCCCAGGCGCCGCCGTTCGACCTCTACCGGCCGGTCGTGGGCGCGACGCTGCCGACGGTCCTCGACCACGCGCCCGTCGCGCTGCGGCATCCGCTGCTGCGGGCGCCGCTGGAGATCTCGGCGGCGAGCGTGGCCGGGTTCCGCGAGGCGCTGGACGGGCTCGGGTTCACCGAGATCCACACGCCCAAGATCGTGGCCTCGGCCACCGAGTCCGGCGCGAACGTCTTCGGCATCGACTACTTCGGCCGCCGCGCCTACCTCGCGCAGTCGCCGCAGTTCTACAAGCAGACGATGGTCGGGGTGTTCGAGCGGGTCTACGAGGTCGGGCCGGTCTTCCGTGCCGAGCCGCACGACACCGTCCGCCACCTGGCCCAGTACACCAGCCTCGACGCCGAGCTGGGCTTCGTGGCCGACCACCGGGACGTGATGGCGGTGTTGCGGGAGGTCGTCGCGGGCATGGTCGAGTCGGTGCGCCGCCGGGCCGCGTCCGCCGTCGAGGTGGCCGGGGCCGTGCTGCCGGTCGTCCCGGCCGAGATCCCGTCCGTGCACTTCACCGAGGCCCAGCGGCTGACCGGCGAGGACGAGCCCGACCTGTCACCGGCCCAGGAACGGTGGTTGTCGGAGTGGGCGCTGCGCGAGCACGGGTCGGAGTTCCTGTTCGTCACCGGTTACCCGATGTCCAAGCGGCCCTTCTACACCCATCCCGACCCGGCCAGACCGGGCTACTCCAACGGCTTCGACCTGCTGTTCAGGGGCCTGGAGCTGGTGACCGGCGGCCAGCGGCTGCACCGGTACGAGGACTACGTCCAGGCCCTGGACGGGGACGTGGAGCCGTACGAGGGCTACCTCCAGGCGTTCCGGTACGGGATGCCGCCGCACGGCGGGTTCGCGCTCGGCCTGGAACGCTGGACGGCCCGGCTGACCGGCGCCGCCAACATCCGCCAGACCACCGCCTTCCCCCGCGACCTGCACCGCCTGTCACCCTGACCGGCGGCGCCACCTGATCCGCGGTCAATGTTCGGTGTCGGGGGCGGCGTCCGCGAGGGCGGGCGCCGCCTCCGGCAGGGCGCGGCGCGGCATGAGCAGCGCCACGGCTCCCCCCAGCAGGCAGACGAACGCCGTGAGCAGGAACATCTCGGTGTACTCGACGTGCAGGGCGGCGTCGATCTCGGCCAGGTAGTCGGCCAGCCGCCGCTGGTAGGTCTGCGCGTCGACGCCGAACGGCAGCGGCGTGTCCAGGTGGGCGGTCAGCGACTGGAACCGGTGGAACCCCCACGCCGACACGCCCGCCACGCCGACGAGCATGCCCATCATCCTGGCCACCACGACCGCCGCCGAGGCGACGCCGTGCTGGACGGCCGGGCTCACCCGCAGGACCGCCGACGAGACCGGCGCGATCACCAGGCCGAGGCCGAGCCCCGCCACGACCAGGTCGGCGTCCACGGCCAGGCCCGCCCCGGCCAGGTCGAGGGGCCAGCGGCTCATCAGCCAGTATCCGGCCGCCGCGACCAGCAGGCCCGGCACGGCCACCGCGCGTTCGCCCACGCGCCGGGCCAGCACGCCGCCGAGCAGCGCGCCCACGGTCAGCGCGCCGAGGAACCTGGCCAGGACCAGCGCCGCGCCGAGGGCGTCCTGATCCAGCAGCGTCTGCGCGGCGAACTGCACGAACACCATCGTCACCAGCAGCGCCGCGCCCGTCAGGAAGCTCACGGCCAGCGTCGCCAGCAGCGGCGACTTGCGGGCGGCCGACAGGTCGAGCAGCCGGACCGGGGAGCGGATCTCCCACCAGACGAAGACGCCGCCCGCCACCGCGCCGGCCGCGATCAGCGGCGGCCCCCACGGCGGCAGCACGGTCGTGGCCGGATCGGGGTTGTACAGGCCGACGACCAGGAGGGCCAGCGCCAGGGCCAGCAGCGCGCCGCCGACGACGTCGACGCGGGCCGTGCCGGAGGGCGGCCGGGCCGGGACCGTACGCTGCACGGCGACGGCGGCCAGGGCGGCGAGGGGCACGTTGACCCAGAAGATGGCGTGCCAGCCGCCCAGCTCCACGCCCGCCACGGCGACCGGCGGGACCAGCGCCAGCACGCCGCCGTACAGGGGGCCGAGGGCGCTGCCCAGCTCCTGCGCCGCGCCCACCGCGCCGAGCGCGAGCGGCCGGTCGCGCTCCTCCCACAGGTCGCCGATCAGCGCCATCGTGATCGGCAGCAGCGCCCCGCCCGCCACGCCCTGCACCGTACGGCCCGACACCACCATCGCCTCACCGGCCGCCAGCGCGGTCAGCACCGAGCCGAGCGCGAACGCCGCCAGGCAGGCGTGGATCAGCGGACGCCGGCCGTAACGGTCGGAGAGCTGGCCGAGCAGCGGCATCGCGGCGACGTACCCGAGCAGGAACCCGGTGACGACCGGCGTGACGCGTTCCAGGTGGTTCTGTGGCACGCCCACGTCATGGGCGATGTCCATCAGGACCGTCACGACCACGTAGGCGTCGAGCGCGGCCAGCAGCACCACGGCGCCGCCCGCGCCGAGCGCGACCCGGCGGGCGCGGTCGAGGGAGGTCGCCCGGCTCACCGTGCTCACCCGGAGGGGGGCGGCGTGATCGTGACCGGCGCGTCGTAGTCGCTGAACGTCACCGTGACCGTGCCGTTCTGCAGCGGCAGGCTCGCCTTGGTCAGCCTGCTGGTGGCCCGGTCGATCCAGACCTTGCCGTTGACGCCCTGCGTGACGCCCGGGACGATCTGCCCCACGACCTGCCCGGAGAACGTCGTCGCCACCCGGTAGGAGCCGTCCTCCAGCGCCTCCACCTTGGGGTCGGTCGCCGAGGCGAGCAGTTGCGCGATGCCCTTGGCCGGGCTGAGGATCACCGACGGGTCGTAGAACTGGGCGAGCTGCTGCCTGGTCATCGTCTGGAAGCCGCCGGTCGGGCCCTTGAAGTGCACGGTGTCGCCGATCACCGCGAAGGTGATCTCCTGCAGCGTGCCCAGCACCTCCAGCGTGATCGTGCCGTCGGCGTCGCCGCCCGAGGTGAGCCTGCCGTCGGCCTTCTTGAGCGGCACCTGGGGCTTGCCCTCCGTGGCGATCGAGAAGCCGGCCGACTTGACGGCCTTCATGGCCTCCGAGGACTTCTTCATCAGGTCGGGCCCGGCGGGGAGCTCGTCACCCCCGCCGCCACCGGCGGAGCAGGCCGGCATGAGCGCGAGCACGACGACGATCAGCAGCTTTCGGAGCATGAGCGGATCGTAGCGACCGCCCGGGACGCCGGTGAGCCGTCGGCGATATCGGTTGGGTGTCAGCGCAGCTTCTTCAGATGGTCGACGATCGGCCCGAACGCCTGCTCCAGCCCTTCGAGCTGGTCGTCGGTGAGCCGGTCGACGAAATGCTCGCGCACGCTCGCGACGTGGTCGGGCGCCACCCGCTGGATCGTCTCCCAGCCCTCGTCGGTCAGGACGGCGAACGTGCCGCGCCGGTCGTCGCGGCAGTCCTCCCGGGTGACCAGCCCTTTGGCCTCCATGCGGGAGATCTGGTGCGACAACCTGCTGCGCGACTGGATCGTGGCGTCGGCCAGGTCGCTCATCCGCATCCGCCGCTCGGGGCTCTCGGACAGGTTGACCAGGATCTCGTAGTCGTTCAGCGAGAGCTGATGCTCCTGCAGCTCGCGGTCGAGGCGGTGCATGAGCAGCTTGTGCAGCGCGAGATGCGTACGCCAGGCACGCTGTTCGGAGGGGGAAAGCCAGCGGGGCGCGCTCATGATCCCCAATCTAGCGCACGCCCGTGGCGATGCGGCTACCTGCGGGGGGCCGCCGCGCGAGGCCGCCGTAGAGTGACCGGATGGGGCAGAAGTCGGGGGAGAGCCTGGTGACCGTGCTGGTCGCGGGCGCCGCGAACCTGACCATCGCCCTGGCCAAGCTCGTCGCCGGACTGATCGGCGGCTCGGCCGCGATGTTGTCGGAGGCGGCCCACTCGGCCGCCGACACCGTGACCGAGCTGCTGCTGCTGGTCTCCGTCCGCCGCGCGGGCAAACCGCCCGACCGGCGCCATCCCTTCGGCTACGGCAAGGCCGGGTTCTTCTGGGCGATGATGGCGGCCGTCGCGACGCTGGTCGGCGGCGCGGGGTTCTCCGTCACCCACGGGATCCACGAGATCAGCACCGGCGAGAAGCTGGGCAACCTCACGCCGTCCTACGTCGTGCTGGCCGTCTCGTTCGTGATCGAGGGCATCTCGTTCACGAAGGCGTACTCGCAGTTGCGGGCCGAGGCCGGCAGGTACAAGGTCCATCCGGCGCGGTTGGTGCGGATCACGTCCGACACCGCGCTGAAGGCCGTGCTGTTCGAGGACGCCGCCGCGCTGGTGGGCCTGGTGATCGCGGCACTCGGCCTGGTCGGCTCGCAGTGGTCGGGCTCGGCCCTGTGGGACGGCGCCGCCTCGGTCGCCATCGGCCTGCTCCTGCTGGTCGTGGCGCTCATCCTGATCCAGTCGAACCTGTCGCTGCTCATCGGCCAGGCCGCCCCCAGGCAGATCGAGGTCGGCATCCGCGCGGTGCTGCTGGCCCAGCCCGAGGTGGAGGACGTGGTCGAGCTGCTGACGATGATGATCGGGCCGGGCTCCATCATGGTCGCCGCCAAGATCGACTTCCGGGACGACGCCAGCGCGGCGGGCGTGGAGATCGCCTGCGACGAGGTCGACCGGCGGCTGCGCGACCGCTTCCCGGGCGTCGACCTGGTCTTCCTCGACCCCACCCCCACCCGCCGCCAGCCCTAGAGCAGCGGGACGGGCACCCGTCCGGCGGGCGCGTCGGTGATCACGGCGACCCTGATGTCCGGATCGGCGCGCCATTCGAGCAGGTGGCGGCCCGGCGGGTCGCTCTCGGTGGTGCGCAGCTCGTCCAGGGTGAGCTCGCCGCGCTTGATCAGGGCTTCCTTGCGGGTCCAGTGGCGGATCAGGTCGTCGTTGCCGGTCACCAGGGCGCGTTCGGCGGGCGTGAGCGCGTGGTCGGCCAGGCCCTCGTTCAGCGGGCCCGGCGGCACGTGCTCGGCGTCCACGCCGACCCGGCCGGGGCCGGCCGCCGCGGCCACGTAGCCGCGGGTGTGGCTGAAGCTCACTCCCAGCTCGGGAGCCTCGCGCAGGGACGGCCTGCCGTGGCCGGGGCCGTGCACGTCGCAGTGTTGCAGCAGGGTCAGCCCATCCGGCGGCAGGTCGAGCACGGCCGCGGCGCACAGGCGTACGAGCAGGTGGGCCGCGACGAAACAGGCGCGGTCGGCCGGGAAGACGAACCGGTCGGCGCGCTCGCGCTCCGCCTCGGTCAGCCACGTCTCGGGGGCCCGCACCTCCTCGGGGCGGCCGCCCATCGCCAGGGGGACGATCGTCAGTCCTTCTTCCTCGCCGCGGGCCCGTACCGGTCCTGCGTGGCCGCGCCGAGCACGGTCACGTCCTGGACCTTCCAGGCGCCCTTCTGCTTCACAAGCGTGATCTTAAGGTGCGAATCGCGCGCCGTGCGAATCGCCCGCGCGGTGTTCACCTGCTGGTCCACGACGACGATGGCGTGCGCGGTGTGCTCGTCCACGTCGGCCAGGTACACCTGGCGCACCCTGGCCTGGGAGACGGCCCTGAGCTCGACGATCACCTGGGACATCGCGCCGCCGAACGCCGCGTCGTAGGTGGCCTGGAAGTCGCCCGTGGCCTGGGCGGACAGGGTCGAGCGGGTGCTGGCGAGGTCTTTGTAGTCGTAGCTGAGCAGGGCCCGGCCGAAGGCGCTCGCGGCGCCGGAGACGTCCAGGCGCCGGGCGCGCTCGCCCTCCAGGCGGGCCAGCGCGTCGCGGGCCCGGCCGGCGTCGATCAACGGCGGCGCCGCCGTGGCCGCGACCGCCGCCAGCGTCGCCGCCAGCGCCCCGAGCAGCCGCGCCCGCGTGACGCAGGCGGACGGGCCCACCCGCATGCGTGTACGCGCCATGGCCACCTGCTTCGCCGGGGTTTTCAGCAAAGGGTACGAGACCCGGGTCACCCCTTGTCAGGCATCCACGAGAAGTGCCCGGTTCGTCACGAACGGACGACGTTCATCCAGGACTCGATCTCGTCCGGATGGCGGGGGAGCGCCTTCGACATCAGGGTGGCGCCCTCGGCGGTGATCACGAGGTCGTCCTCGATGCGGATGCCCATGCCGCGCAGCTCGGCGGGCAGCGTCAGGTCGTCGGGCTGGAAGTACAGGCCGGGCTCGACCGTCAGGACGTTCCCCTCCTCCAGCACGCCGTCGAGGTAGACCTCGGTGCGAGACCTGGCGCAGTCGTGCACGTCGAGGCCGAGCATGTGGCCGCTGCTGCACAGCGTGTAGCGCCGGTACAGGCCGGACTCCATGAGCGCGTCGGGGGAGTCCTTCAGCAGGCCCCAGCCGTGCAGGCCCTCGCAGATGGCGCGCATGGCGGCCAGGTGGAAGTCGCGGAAGCTCGCGCCGGGCTTGAGCGCCGCGATGCCGGCGTCCTGCGCGGCCAGGACCAGCTCGTACGCCTGCCGCTGCGCCGGCGTGAACCGGCCCGACAGCGGGAACGTGCGGGTCACGTCGGCGGTGTACAGGGTGTCGGTCTCGACGCCGGCGTCCAGCAGGAGCAGGTCGCCCTCGGTCAGCGCGCCGTCGTTGCGGATCCAGTGCAGCACGCAGGCGTGGGCGCCGGAGGCCACGATGCTGTCGTAGCCGACCGCGTTGCCCTCCAGGCGCGAGCGCAGACCGAACACGCCCTCCAGGTAACGCTCGCCGCGCGGGTGGCCGATGGCCGCGGGAAGGGCGCGGACGACGTCCTCGAAGCCGCGCACGGTGGCGTCCACGGCCGACTGGAGCTCGCCGACCTCCCACTCGTCCTTGATCAGCCGCATCTCCGACAGGAACACCTCCAGCTCGGTGTCACGCCCGCCGGCCGGCGCCAGGGCGTCCACGGAGGCGTCGACGCCGCGCAGCACGCGGGCCGGGCCCTCCAACCGCAGGTCGCGGATGTGCGCGCACTCGATCTGATACAGCTCGGACGCCTCGGCCAGGTCGGGCCTGCGGCCCACCCAGAACTCGCCGTAGCGGCGGTCGCGGTAGAACTCCTCGCCCTCCTCGCGCGGCGAGCGCGGGCGCACGTACAGGACGGCCTGCCCGGACGGCTCGACCACGAGCACGTCGCCGGGCTCGCCCGCGCCCGTCAGGTAGGAGTACGCGCTGTGCGGCCGGAACCGGTAGTCGCTGTCGTTGCTGCGCACCTTGAGCGTGCCCGCCGGGACGACCAGGCGCTCACCGGGGAAACGCGCGGCCAGCGCCGCCCTGCGCCGGGCCGCCCAGGGGGCGATCGGCAGCGCGGCCACGCCGGTACGCCGCGTGTCGGCCCAGCCGGTACGCATGAACGCGGCCAGCTCCGGGGTGATGGGGAGGTCGTGGCTTCCGGTGTTGAGCTGCTCGGTCATGGTGCCTTCCACGTCGTCGGAGATGCGGCAAGTCAGCCTACGTGACCGCTTGACGGGGTCCCCACTCGGTTGTTTGCCTGGAGGACCGGGCATAAGCCGGGCCCCGGCCGGGGAGATTGGGAGCAGAGGTGGTGCACATGCTCATCGGGACGATCCTGCGCAACAAGGGAAGCGCTGTGACTACGGTGGCACCGGAGGAGACGGTGCGGGAACTGCTCGGCAAGCTCGCCGACCACAACATCGGCGCGGTCGTCGTCTCCACCGACGGCACGACGATCCAGGGGATCGTCTCCGAGCGCGACGTGGTGCGGCGGCTGCACGACCGGGGCCCGGAGATCCTCGACGCGCCGGTCTCCTCGATCATGACGACCGAGGTCCGCACGGCCGGGCCCGGCGACAACGTCGACGAACTGCGCCGCAGGATGACCACCCACCGGTTCCGGCACATGCCCGTGGTCGAGAACGGCCGCCTGGTGGGCATCGTCAGCATCGGTGACGTGGTCAAGAGCGCGATCGAGGAGCTGGAGACGGAGAAGGAGTCGCTCGTCGACTACCTCCACCGTTGACAGGGGCGTTGACAGGGGTGTCGATGGAGATGGCACCCTTGGGTCCGTGACGTACGGCCCCCCCGAGCTTCCCCGGGCGACGAGCAGTCCGCCGATCATCCTGCTCGTGTCCGGGCTGGCCGCGGTGGTGGCCTTCATCCTGGGCGTCTTCGTCGGGTACGGCGCGGACGATTCGTCGGCCTCGCCCGCCCCCAGGGTCACGGTGACGGTCGAGGGCACGGGCCCGCCTTCGGGCGAGCCCTCGGCCTCCGGCCCGGCCACCCAGCCCGACACGCCGCAGACGGACCCCCTCCAGACCGGCCCAGCCCAGACCGGCCCAGCCCAGACCGGCCCGCCCCGAACCGGCCCCACCCAGACCGGCCCGCCCCGAACCGGCCCCACCCAGACCGGCCCGCCCCGAACCGGCCCCACCCAGACGGGACCCGCTCAGACCGGGCCTGCGCAGACCGGTCCCGCTCAGACCGGGCTGACCGCCGGGATGCGGACGCTCGTCGTGGGTGTGGACATCCAGCCCGGCACCTACCGCACCACCGGTCCCGTCGCGGGCTCCACGAACTGCTTCTGGGCCCGGCTGAACAGCACGTCCCCCGACGTCGGCTCGGTGATCAACGCGGGCGCCCCGACGGGCCCGGCGAGCGTCACCATCGAGCCCGGCGACAAGGCGTTCCAGACCGCCGGATGCGCGGAGTGGACCAAGGCGTGACGCCTTCCTGCCGCGAACTCTGGACATAGGTGCAAGAACGCGCAATTCTATGGGGCAGCGGAAGGGAGGCACGCTCAGCGTGCTGGCGTGATCGTCCTACGGTCCATGGGCCACGCCACTCCGGCGTCCCCGGCGAGGGCGCGGCACGGAGAGTGCGGAACAGCGCGCATCGCCACGAATCCGAACCATCGTTCGCGAGGAGTGACCATGCGTCTTCCTGTGCCGTTCGACCTGCTGGTCATCGGCGACGCCAACCCCGACGTGGACGCCGCGGCGCGGCTGGGCGCCCTCGGGCCGGCCGTCGTCGTCAAGGACGGCGCGAACGGCGCACTGGCCTGGGAGTCGGGCCTGGTGACGCGGGCCCCGGCCGTGCCCGTCGAGCCCGTGGACACCGTCGGCGCGGGCGACAGCTTCAACGCGGGCTTCCTCGCCGCCAGGCTGCGCGGGATGAGCCCGCGCGCATGCCTGGACGTGGCCGTGGCCTGCGGATCCCTGTCCACCCGCGCGGCCGGCGGCACCGCCGCCCAACCCACCTGGAAGGAACTGTGAAGATCACCTTCCTCGGCGCGGGAAGCGTCGAGTTCACCCAGGGCCTGCTGGCCGACCTGGTCGGGTTCACCGACCTCGGCCCCTTCGAGGTGGCCCTGCACGACATCCACCCCGAGCGCCTGGAGACCGCCGAGGCCGCCGCCCGCGCCATCGTCGGCGACCGGACGGACATCGCCGTCTCCGCCCACCCGGACCTGCGGCGCTCGCTGGAGGACGCCGACTTCGCGATCAACATGATCCAGGTCGGCATGATCGACGCCACCCGCGTCGACTTCGAGCTGCCCGCCCGGTACGGCCTGCGCCAGACGATCGCCGACACCATCGGCGTGGGCGGGATCTTCCGCGCGCTGCGCACCTTCCCCGCGCTCGACCGCATCGGCCGGGCCATGGCCGAGGTCTGCCCGGACGCCTGGCTGCTCAACTACACCAACCCGATGGCCATGAACGTCTGGTACCTGGCGGCGGCCACCCCGGTGCGCAACGTCGTCGGCCTGTGCCATTCGATCTACTGGACCGTCCACGACCTGGCCGAGCTGGTGGGGGTGCCGTACGAGGAGGTCACGTACCTGGCGGCCGGGGTGAACCACCAGTCGTGGCTGCTGCGCTTCGAGTCCGGCGGCCGGAGCCTGTACCCGCGCCTGGACGAGGTCATCGCGGCCGACCCCGGCCTGCTGCGCCGGGTCCGCGTGGACATGTACCGCAGGCTCGGCCACTACCCGACCGAGACCAGCGAGCACTCGGCCGAGTACGTGCCCTGGTACCTGCACGACGACGCCGAGATCGAGCGGCTGCGCATCCCCGTGGGCGCCTACCTCGGCATCAGCGAGGAGAACGTCCGCGCCTACGAGGCCACCCGCGACGCGCTCAGGGCGGGCCGGCCGATCACCGCCGAGGGGACCATGGAGTACGCCCCGCAGATCATCCACAGCGTCACGACGGGCGCCGGCCGCACCGTCTACGGCAACGTGCCCAACCACGGCCTGATCGGGAACCTGCCCGCCGGATGCGTGGTCGAGGTGCCCGTCGTGGCCGACGCGCTCGGCGTGCGGCCGGTCGCGGTCGGCGACCTGCCCGCCCAGTGCGCCGCGCTCAACCGGGCCTACGTCAACGTCAACGAGCTGACCGTGCGCGCCGCGGTCGAGGGCCGTCCCGAGCACGTGCGGCACGCCATGATGGCCGACCCGAACACGGCCGCCACCCTGACCCTCGACCAGATCGACGAGCTGTGCGGGGCGCTGTTCAAGGCGCACGGCGACCTGCTGCCCGAGTCGCTGCGGCCGTGAGGCGCGCGCCGGCGGGCTGCGGAACCGACCATGTTTGCACAGGTGAGCCCGACTGGAGGAGGATGCGCTCAGCCCAACGAGGAGGATGACATGTCGGTGTTGCAGAGCTTCCTGGACCACGTGCGCAGCGGGGCGATCGAGGTGATCGACCTCACCGCGCCCCTCAGCTCCGAGACGCCGATCCTCCAGCTCCCCGAGCCGTTCGGCAACACCAGCCCGTTCCGGCTGGAGGAGATCAGCCGTTACGACGACCGCGGCCCGGCCTGGTACTGGAACGACATCCACACCGGCGAGCACACCGGCACCCACTTCGACGCCCCGGTCCACTGGGTCACCGCCCGCGACGGCCAGGACGTCTCCCAGGTGCCCGTACGCAGCCTGATCGCGCCCGCGGTCGTGCTCGACTTCGCCGCCGAGGCGTCCAAGGACCCCGACTTCCTCCTCCAGATCGACCACGTCAAGGAGTGGGAACGCGCCAACGGCCCGCTGCCCGACGGCGGCTGGCTGCTCTACCGCACCGGCTGGGACGCCCGCTCCGCCGACCAGGCCGCCTACCTCAACGTCGACGAGACCGGCCCGCACACGCCGGGCATCTCGGCCGAGTGCGCGTCCTGGCTGGCGGCCGAGACGCCGATTCTCGGGCTCGGCGTGGAGACCGTCGGCACCGACGCCGGCGCCGCCCACTCCTTCGACCCGGCCTTCCCCTGCCACTCGTTCCTGCTCGGCGCGGGCAAGTACGGCCTGACCCAGCTGCGCAACCTCGACCGCCTGCCGGTGACCGGGGCCGCCGTGGTCGCGCCGCCGCTGCCCATCACGGGCGGCTCCGGCAGCCCCGTCCGGGTGCTGGCCCTGGTGGAACGTTGACCGTCCCGGAGACGGCGGCCGCGGCGGTCGGCCGGACGCTGGCCGCGAGCGGCGTCCGTACGGCGTTCGGGGTGGTCGGCAGCGGCAACTTCCACGTCACGAACGCGCTGGTCGAGCACGGCGTGCGCTTCGTCGCCGCGCGGCACGAGGGCGGCGCGGCGACCATGGCCGACGCCTACGCCCGGATGAGCGGCGAGGTCGCCGTCGTCACGGTGCACCAGGGGCCGGGGCTGACCAACGCGATGACGGGGATCGCCGAGGCGGCCAAGAGCCGTACCCCGATGATCGTCCTGGCCGGCGAGGCGACGGACGCGCGCTCCAACTTCCACGTCGACCAGGACGCCCTGGCGACGGCGGTGGGCGCGGTCCCCATGCGGGTCACGGAGGCGGCGACCGCGCGGGAACGGGCGCTCGAAGCCTTCCGCGCGGCCTCCCAGGAGCGCCGCACGGTCCTGCTGAACCTGCCGCTCGACGTGCAGTCCGCCCCGGCGTCCGGCGTAACGGCGTCGGCGGCGGGCGCCACGGGCCCGTCAGGCCACGAGGGCCAGGTCGGGGCGGAGGAGCAGGTCGCGGAGCTGGGGCGGTTGCTGGCCGGGGCGCGACGGCCGGTGTTCGTCGCGGGCCGTGGCGCCCGGCACGCCCGCCGCGAGCTGGAGGCGCTGGCCGACCGCGCCGGCGCCCTGCTGGCCACCTCCGCCGTCGCCAAGGGCCTGTTCCGCGGCAACCCCTGGGACCTCGACGTGAGCGGCGGCTTCGCCACCCCCCTGGCCGCCGAGCTGATCCGCGGCGCGGACCTGGTCGTCGGCTGGGGCTGCGCGCTGAACATGTGGACCACCCGGCACGGTTCGCTGATCGGGCCGGAGGCGAAGGTGGCCCAGGTCGACCTCGACCCGGCGGCCGTCGGCGTCCACGTCCCGGTCCACCTCGGGGTGGTCGGCGACGTCCGCGCCGTGGCGGCCGCCCTGACCGTGCCGGGCGGTGCCGCGCCGGGTTACCGGTCGGCCGAGCTGGCCCGGCGCATCCGGGACGAAGGCCGCTGGCGGACGGTCCCGTACCAGGACGAGAGCGGCGCGGGACGCATCGACCCCAGAACGCTCACCATCGCCCTGGACGACCTGCTCCCGGCCGAACGCGTCGTGTCCGTCGACTCCGGCAACTTCATGGGATACCCCTCGATGTTCCTGGACGTGCCGGACGAGGGCGGGTTCTGCTTCACACAGGCGTTCCAGTCGATCGGGCTCGGCCTGGCGACCGCGATCGGCGCCGCCCTGGCCCGTCCCGACCGGCTCCCCGTGGCCGCCCTGGGCGACGGCGGCGCGCTGATGGGCATCGCCGAGCTGGAGACGGTCGTCCGGCTGGGGCTGCCCATGGTGGTGGTGGTCTACGACGACGAGGCGTACGGGGCCGAGGTGCACCACTTCGGGCCGCACGGGCATCGGCTGGACACGGTCCGGTTCCCGCCCGCCGACCTGGCGGCGATCGCCTGCGGACACGGGTTCGCGGCGGTGACCGTCACGGACGCCGCCGGGCTGGCGGGCGTGGCCGAATGGCTCAAGGGGCCCAGGGACCGCCCGCTGCTGGTGCACGCCAAGATCACCGGCGAACGCGGCTCCTGGTGGCTGGAGGAGGCCTTCAAGGGCCACTGACGGGCCGGGCCTCATGCCAGTGCGCACCGGGCGACCGGACACCGCCAGGGCCGGGGAGGTGCGGGGCTGGTCAGAGTTTGCGGTAGGTGCGGGCCTCCTCGGCGGCGGCCAGCACCTCCGCCAGCGACCCGCCCCCGCACGCCGCCACGCACGCCGCCACCGCCCCCTCCACGAACGGCACGTCCGCGATCACCACCCGTCCCTCCTGCTCCAGCAGCCGGGCGGTCAGCACCGAGCTGCCGAGGTCGGGGATGATCAGCACGCCGTCGCCCTGGTCCACGGTCAGCACCGCCCGCTCGACGAGGTCGAGGCTGGTGCCCAGGCCGCCGTCCGCGGTGCCGCCGGCCGCCGCCACCGGCACGGGCTCCGCGGCGATCCCCAGAGCCAGCGCCGCGGTCTCGGACGCCAGCCCGGCGCTGTGCGAGACCAGCACTAGTCCGACCATCGGCCCTCCGCCTGCTCCCGGTCCGCCACCGCGGCCAGCGCCCCCATGATCAGGGCCGCCGAGGCCGCCCCCGGATCCTCGTGCCCGACGCTGCGTTCGCCCAGGTAGCTGGCCCGGCCCTTGCGGGCCTGGAGCGGGATCGTCTCCCGCGCGCCCTCGGCCGCCGCGTCCGCGGCCCGCCGGAACGCCTCCAGCGTCCCGATGCCGTCCCGTACGGCCAGGGCCAGTGACCGCGAGGCCGGGACCAGCGCGTCCACCATGGTCTTGTCGCCCAGGGCCGCCTTGCCCAGCCGTTCCAGCGCGACGACCCCCTCCTCGAACGCCGCCTCGAAGCGGGGCAACGTCACGGGCGACGCCAGCGTCCGGCCCATCTGGCGGAACATCGAGCCGTACAGCGGGCCCGAGGCGCCGCCGACGCGGCGGATGAGGGCCGTGCCCGCCTCGGTCAGCACCTGTCCTGGCGAGTCCGGCGGCCGGTCGGCCAGGGCCTTGGCGACCTCGGTGAAGCCCCGGTCGAGGTTCGTGCCGTGGTCGGCGTCGCCGATGGCCGCGTCGAGCTCCGTCAGCCGCTCCCGGTCGCGGCGGACCAGCCTGGCCGCCTCGTCGAGCCAGGCCGCGAAGAAGCGGGTGTCCATCAACGGCCCCAGCGCAGCGCGGGCGTCTCGACGGGCGCGTCCCAGAGCCGGGTGAGGGTGTCGTCGAGCCGGCACACGCTGACCGAGAAGCCCTGCATGTCCAGGCTCGTCACGTAGTTGCCGACGAGCGAGCGGGCCACCCGGGCGTCCTTGCCCTTCACGAACGCCGCCACCTCGGCGAACAGCACGTACAACTCCATGAGCGGGGTGCCGCCCATGCCGTTGACCATGACCAGCAGGTCGCCGCGGAGCGGCAGGTCGCTGTGCAGGGCCTCCATCGCGACGGCGGCCAGCTCGCGGGCGGAGGCCATCGGCACCCGCGTGCGGCCCGGCTCGCCGTGGATGCCGATGCCCAGCTCCACGTCCGTCTCGGGCAGGTCGAACGTCGGTTTGCCCGCCGCGGGCGTCGTGCAGGAGGTCAGCGCGATGCCGAAGGACCGGCTGCGCTCGTCCACCTCACCGGCCACCCGGGCCACCTCGGTCAGCGGCGCGCCCTCCTCGGCCAGCGCGCCCGCGATCTTCTCCACGAACAGCGTCGCGCCCGTGCCCCGCCGCCCGGCCGTGTACGTCGAGTCCTGGACGGCCACGTCGTCGTCCACCAGCACGGAGGCCACGTCGTTGTCCTCGGCCAGTTCGGCGGCCATCTCGAAGTTGAGCACGTCGCCGGTGTAGTTCTTGACGATGTGCAGCACGCCGGCGCCGCCGTCGACGGCCCTGGTGGCCTCGATGATCTGGTCGGGCACGGGTGAGGTGAAGATCTCGCCGGGGCAGGCGGCGTCCAGCATGCCGTGGCCGACGAACCCGGCGTGCAGGGGCTCGTGGCCCGAGCCGCCGCCGGACACCAGCCCCACCTTGCCGGGCCGCGGTCCGGCGGCCCGGTAGACCACGCGGTCGCGGACCCGCAGCGCGGGATGGGCCGCGGCCATGCCGTTCAGCGCGTCCTCGACCACGGAGTCGGCGGTATTGATGAGCTTCTTCATGGTCAAAACATCTGCCCGTTCTCACGGGAGGGCAAGCGCCGCCGCGTGAACAGGGACGATGTCCTACGATCTCGTGACCCGAGCCGATGTTCTCCTGGCGCGGACGGTTCCGCCGGGTGGCCTGCCGACCGGCGTGAGTAGGCTACCTTCTGCTCATGGCTGAGATTGTGTACCCGCCGGTGATCGCCGCCGCGCGGACCCTCTTTCGCGTGCTCGACTACCGCTTCCACATGGAGGGCACCGAGCACGTGCCGCGGACCGGGGGCGCGGTGCTGGTGAGCAATCACATCAGCTATCTCGACTTCATCTTCGCGGGGTTCGCCGCGCTGCCGTCCAAGCGGCTGGTGCGGTTCATGGCCAAGCAGGACGTCTTCGAGCACCGGATCTCCGGGCCGCTGATGCGCGGCATGCACCACATCCCGGTCGACCGCGGCGCCGGCGCCGGCTCATACGCCACCGCGCTGCGCAAGCTCAAGGCCGGCGAGGTGGTGGGCGTCTTCGCCGAGGCCACGATCAGCCGCTCCTTCACCGTCAAGGAGATCAAGAACGGCGCCATCCGCATGGCCCAGGCCACCAACGTGCCGGTCATCCCGGTCGCCCTGTGGGGCAGCCAGCGCATGTGGACCAAGGGCAGGCCCAAGCAGCTCACCCAGCGGCACGTGCCGATCACCATCCTGGTGGGCGAGCCGTTCCACCCCAAGCGCGGGGAGGACGTCAACCAGCACACCGTCGACCTGCACACGCGCCTGTCCGAGCTGGTCGACCGCGCGCAGCGCACCTACCCGGAGGTGCCGCCGGGCGTGTGGTGGCAGCCCGCGCACCTGGGCGGCACCGCGCCCACCCCCGAGGAGGCGGCCGCCATGGACGCCGCCGAGGCCGAGGCCCGCGCCCAGCGCGACTGAAGGCGGCCCGCCGGGGCTCGGCGAACGCTCAGATGGCGGCCTGGTAGGCGCTGGCACGCATGCCCGCCAGCAGGCCCGCTGTCTGCTCCGGCGTGTAGCGGCGCACCGGGTCGTGGTGGAGCAGCCCCTCGATCAGAGGGCGCATCACCCCGGCCCGCCGCGGCGGCGGGTAGGGGCCGCTGCGGGCCATGCCCAGCACGGTGGCCGCGTCCTGCCCGGGGTAGGGCGGCTGGCCCTCGACGGCGCTGTAGAGCGTCGCGCCGAAGGACCACATGTCGGCCTCCTTGCTGGCCGGCCCGCCGTGCAGCCGCTCCGGGGCCATGAACGCGGGCGTGCCGCGCAGCCGCCGCGAGGTCGTCATGCGGATGTCGCCCTCGGCGGTGGCGATGCCGAAGTCGGTCAGCACCACCCGGTCGCCGGTCAGCATGACGTTCGCGGGCTTGACGTCACGATGGAGCACCCCGGCCTTGTGCGCGGTGCGCAGCGCGGCGAGCAGGTGCTGGCCGATCGCGACCACCGACTGGGCCGGCAGCGTCCCCACCTGGGAGAGCAGCTGGTGGAGTGAGAGCCCGTGCAGGTACTCCATCACGATCCAGAGCTTTCCGCCCACTTCCATCAGGTCGTGGACCGTGACGATGTTGGGGTGCGTCAGGCCGGCCGCCATCCGGGCCTCACGCAGCACCCGGCGGCGAACCATCTCGGCCTCACCGGCCAGAGTCAGCTCCTTCAACGCCACCTCTCGGTGGAGGAGCCGATCGAACGCCCGCCAGACGACTCCCATACCCCCACGACCGGCCTCCTCGTTCAGGAGGTACCGTCCGCCGATCTCCCGCATACCATCCCCTCAAGCTCGGGGATAATCATGTCATCTCCGCACACGGCATAGGGTGCCTAACGTGATCTGGATATGTCGGGAAGTGTAGGTTCGCTGGTCAGCGCCGCAGAAATTCGCCCGGGCATGGCGCGCCACACGAGCCACACCGCCACCAGGCACACCCCCGCGGCCCCGGCCAGGACGGCGGCCAGCCCGAACAGGTCGCCCGCCACACCCCCGAGCGCCGCGCCCACCGGCATGCCGCCCATGCCGATCAGCCGGTAGGCGGAGTTCACCCGTCCCAGCAACTCGCCGGGGATCAGTCGCTGGCGTACCGAGACGACCAGCACGTTGGCCGCCGCCCCCGTCACCCCCCACACCACGGCCACCGGGTACAGCGCCCACGGCGACGGCACGAGCATGGGGACGATCAGCAGCAGGCTGCTGATCGACCACGCCCCCACCAGCGTGCGGGACTCGCCGACCAGCCGCGTGAGCGGCCCGGTCAGCGGCGAGCCGAGCACCGCGCCGGCCGCGAAGGCCGTCATCATGAGGCCGTAGCCGCTCGGGTCCAGGCCGATGCGCGACCCGTCGCCGACGGCCCACAGGACGAAGACGGCGAAGTAGCCGGCGTTGGCCAGGTTCAGCAGGCCCGCGGAGATCGCCAGCCTTCTCAGGACGCGGTGGGCCAAGAGGTAACGCAGTGCCTCGCCGATGTCGGCGCGCAGCGGGCGGCGCGGCCCCGATGTGGCCGGGGCGGCCCGGAAGGAGCCCGCCATGCCGGTCAGGAGCAGCGCGGCGGCGGCGTACAGGAGGGCGGGGGCGCCGAAGAGGGCGGCGGGCAGCAGGCCGGCGAGCAGCCCGGCCACCGGCGCGCCGACGAAGTCGTTGCCGACGGTCTGGACGCCGACGATCCGGGCGTTGGCCCGGGTGAGGTCGTCCTTGGAGACGGCCATGGGCAGGACGGACTGCGCCGAGGTGTCGGCGAAGACCTCGCTCACACCGGCCGCGAACACCACCGCGAGCAGCGTCCACAGGTTGAGCAGGCCCGCCACGGCCAGCAGCGCCGCCACCGCCAGTACCGCCGTACGCGCGGTGTTGGCGGCCATCATGACGCGGCGGCGGTCGACGCGGTCGGCGACCGCCCCCGCGTGCAGCGCGAACAGCAGCCAGGGCGCGGTCGCGGCGGCCCCGGCCAGCGACACCAGGGTGGGGGACCGGGTCATGGACACCGCCAGCAGCGGCGCGCCGACCCGCATGACACCGTCGGCCAGGTTCGACAGCGCGGTGGACGACCACAGGAACCAGAAGGCCCGCCCGAGACGGTTCACGACTCACTCCGATAGTGTGTAAGGAAAAGTGTGCATAGATTCCTTTGCAAAGATAGGCTTGCACAGTGACAGAAGGCAAGAGCTTCTCCGCCCGGACTCTCGACGCGAATGCGCTGAAGTCGTTCGCGCACCCGCTGCGGCTGCGCATCTACGAGCTGCTCGACGAGCACGGCCCGTCCACCGCCACCGGCCTGGCCGGCCTGCTCGGGCAGAACACCGGGGCCACCAGCTACCACCTGCGGGAGCTGGCCCGCCACGGCATGATCGAGATCGCGCCCGAGCTCGGCCGGGGCAAGGAGAAGTACTGGCGCATCACGCCCGGCGGCTTCAGTTTCGGACCGGCGAAGGGCAACCCCGAGGAGGTCGACGCCGCACTGGGGTTCCTGCTGGACGACATGGTCCGGCAGCGCGGCACGGAGCTGACCCGCTGGCGGGAGGGGGCGATGCGGGCTCCCGAGGAATGGATGCAGGCCGGCGTGTTCGCCCGCCGCTCCCTGCGGCTCACCCCGGAGGAGACGGCCGACCTGCGCGACCAGGTGCTGGAGGTGCTGGACCACTTCCGCGGGCTGTCGGACGGCAGGGACGCCCCCGCCGGCGGCGGCCACGTCGTCGTGCACTTCGACGTCCTGCCGCTCGGCGCCATCGGCGACCCCCCGGAGGGCGGCGCCTGACCCCGTGCGGGGCCCGGGAACGGCGGCGCCCCCGTCCCGAGGGGTCGGAACGGGGGCGCGGCGGCCGGGTGGTCAGGAGATCAGGCTCAGGGCCCGCTCGGCCGTGCCCTCGGGGGCCTTGGCGGGCGAGCCCGCGTCGAACGGTGGCTGCGGGTCGTACTCGATCGCGAGCTGCACCGCCTGCGCCGTCTCGACGCCGTCGGCCTGGGCCAGCAGGGTCAGGGCCATGTCGATCCCGGCCGACACCCCGGCGGCCGTCACGATCTTGCCCTGGGTGACGACCCGCTCGCTCACCGGCTCGGCGCCGAACTCCTTCAGGCCGTCCAGCGCCGCCCAGTGGGTGGTCGCGCGCAGGTCCTTGAGCAACCCCGCCGCGGCCAGCACGTACGAGCCGCTGCACACCGACGCCGTCCACCGCGTGTGCTCGTGGGCCTCGCGCAGCCAGCCCAGCAGCGCCGCGTCGGACATCGCCTCAAGGGTGCCCGGCCCGCCCGGCACGATCACCACGTCGGGACGGGGCAGGTCGGCGTACGCCGCGGTGGCGGCTATCGACAGGGTGCCCTGGTCGTCGGTCACCGGCCCCACCTCCCCGGCCACGAACGTCACCGTCACGCCGGGCGCGAACGCCAGCACCGTGTAGGGGCCGACCGCGTCGAGCGCGGTGAACCGGTGGTAAAGCGGAATTGCCACATGCATGGTGTCATTTCTCCTTCGACTGGAATCTGCGGCGATGCTCGCCCGGCGACACCCGCCAGTGGCGGCGGAAGACGCGGTAGAGGGTCTCCGGCGTGCCGAGCCCCGACTCCCTGGCAACGGTCTCCAGGGGGTGCCCGGTGACCTCCAGGAGGCGTCTGGCGGCGTCGGCGCGGCTGCGTTCGACGTACCTGCCGGGTGGCAGGCCGGTCTGCTCGGTGAAGACGCGGGAGAAGTGCCGTTCGCTCATCCCGACGCGCCGGGCGAGCGCGGGCACGCTCAGGTCGGCGGCCGGGTTGGCGTCGATGTAGCCCTGCAACTCCCGCAGCGGCAGGCTGCGCGGCGTCATGGCCCGCATCGGCGCGCTGAACTGGCTCTGCCCACCCGGCCTGTGCAGGTAGACGACGAGCCCGCGGGCGACGTCACGGGCCAGCTCGTGGCCGTGGTCCCTGGCCACCAGCGCCAGCGCGAGGTCCACGCCGGACAGCACGCCCGCGGACGTCCAGACGTTGCCGTCCTCGATGTAGAGGGGATCGGGGTCCACCTCGACGTCGGCGTAGCGGTGGCGCAGGTCGTCGGCGGACAGCCAGTGGGTGGTGGCCCTGCGCCGTTCGAGCAGCCCGGCCTCGGCCAGTACGAAGGCCCCGTTGCAGACCGAGGCGACCCGTCCGGCCCGCGCCGCCAGGTCGCCGACGGCCGCCACCAGCGCGCGGTCCTCCAGCTGCTGGGGCACGGTCAGCCCGCCGGCGACCAGGAGCGTGTCGAGCGCCCCCGTCACCTCGCCGATCGCCCCCGCCATGACCGTCACCCCGTTCGACGCGCACACCGCCCCCGCCTCTGCGGCGACCACCTCGACCCGGTAACCACGCCCCCGGGCGATCAGGTCGGCGGTCGCGAACACGTCGGCCGGCCCGGCCATGTCCAGCAACTGGAAGCCCGGGAAGACGACGATCACGATCCGCCGCTGCATGCCTTCATGCTGGTCGCAGCCCTGCGATGGCGTCAATGACACAAACCTTGCACATTACGCCACACCCGTGGAATTGGAGACGGCCGGCACCCCGGTTGGGGTGCCGGCCGTGGCTCTGGGTGGGTGGTCAGCCCATGTGCGGGTAGCGGTGGTCGGTCGGCGGGACGAACGTCTCCTTGATCGTGCGGGCGTTCACCCAGCGGATCAGGTTGAAGATCGAGCCGGCCTTGTCGTTGGTGCCCGAGGCCCGCGCGCCGCCGAACGGCTGCTGGCCCACGACCGCGCCCGTCGGCTTGTCGTTGACGTAGAAGTTGCCCGCCGCGAAGCGCAGCCGCTCCGAGGCCGCCGCGATGGCGTACCGGTCCTGGGCGATGATCGAGCCGGTCAGCGCGTACGGGGCGATGCCCTCCATCTGGTCGAGCACCGTGTCGAAGTCGCGGTCCTCGTAGACGTGCACGCCGAGGATCGGCCCGAAGTACTCCCTGACGAAGATCTCGTCCGTCGGGTCGGCGCACTCCAGGATGGTCGGCTTGACGAAGTAGCCGACGCTGGAGTCGTACGAGCCGGTGAGCACGTCGATGTTCGAGGCCGCCCGCGCCCGGTCGATGGCGTCCTTGTGCTTGGCGAAGGCCCGGTCGTCGATGACCGCGCCCATGAACGTCGACAGGTCGGCGGCCACGTCGCCCACGGTCAGCGACTCGGCCGTGGCCACGAAGTCGTCACGCATGCGGTTCCACACCGAACGCGGCACGTACGCCCGCGAGGCCGCCGAGCACTTCTGGCCCTGGTACTCGAAGGCGCCCCTGACGAGCGCGGTCGAGAGCACGGCGGGGTCGGCCGACGGGTGGGCCAGCACGAAGTCCTTGCCGCCGGTCTCGCCCACCAGGCGCGGGTAGCCGTGGTAGGAGGCGATGTTGGCGCCGATCGTGCCCCACAGGTGCTGGAAGGTGGGGGTGGAGCCGGTGAAGTGCACGCCGGCCAGGGCCGGGTGCGTCATGGCCACGTCGGAGACGGCCTGCCCGTTGCCGGTGACCATGTTGATCACACCGGGCGGCAGCCCGGCCGCCTCCAGCAGCCGCATCGTGTGGTGCGCGGCGAGCTGCTGCGTCGGCGACGGCTTCCAGACGACGACATTCCCCATCAAAGCGGCAGAAGTCGGCAAATTTCCTGCGATGGCGGTGAAGTTGAACGGCGTGATCGCCAGCACGAACCCCTCAAGGGGCCGGTACTCCATCCGGTTCCACACGCCGGGCGACGAGATCGGCTGGTCGGAGTAGAGCTGACGGGCGTAGGCCACGTTGAAGCGCAGGAAGTCGATCAGCTCACAGGCCGCGTCGATCTCCGCCTGCTGCGCCGACTTCGACTGACCCAGCACGGTGGCCGCGTTCAGCGTCTGGCGCCACGGGCCGGCCAGCAGGTCGGCGGCCTTGAGGAAGACCGCGGCCCGCTCGTCGAAGGACAGCGCCCGCCAGGCGGGCGCCGCCCGCAGGGCGCCGTCGATGGCGTCCTGCACGTCCTGAGCCGTAGCGTCGTTGGTACGGCCCAGGACGGAGGCATGGTTGTGCGGCTGCACCACGTCGATGGGCGCGCCGCCGCCGAGCCGCTGCTCGCCGTCGATGGTCATGGTCAGGTCGGTGGCGGAGCCGGACAGCTCCTTGATGCGGTCCTCCAGTGCCGAACGCTCGGCGCTGCCCGGCGCGTAGCCGAGCACGGGCTCGTTCACGGGGACGGGGACGTTGCTGATGGCATCCATTTACTTACCCCCAAGGGCACGAAGGAAGAAGGCGACGTTGGCGGGGCGCTCGGCCAGCCGGCGCATGAAGTATCCGTACCAGTCGTCGCCGTAGGGGACGTACACGCGGACCGTGTGGCCGGCCCCGGCGAGGGCCTCCTGCCGGTCGGTCCTGATCCCGTAGAGCATCTGGAACTCGTGGTCGCCGAGCGTCCGGCCGAAGCGGTCGGCGAGCAGCTCGGTGATGGAGATCAGCCGGTCGTCGTGCGTGGCCACCATGGGGTAACCCTTCCCCGCCATGAGGATGCGCAGGCATCGCACGTACGCCTTGTCCACGTCCTGCTTGTCCTGGTGCGCGACCGAGGCGGGCTCGCGGTAGGCGCCCTTGACCAGCCGTACGCGGGAGCCTTCGTGGGCCAGGTCGCGGCAGTCGTCCTCGCTGCGGAACAGGTACGCCTGGATGGCCACGCCGGTCGCGGGGTAGTCCTCGCGCAGCTTGCGCAGGATGCCCAGCGTCGAGTCGACGGTGGTGTGGTCCTCCATGTCGAGGGTCACGGTGGAGCCGTTGGCCGCCGCGGCGGCGCAGATCTGGCGGGCGTGCTCCAGGGCCATGCCGTCGTCGAGCCGCTGGCCGACGGCCGACAGCTTCACCGACACCTCGCCCCGGCGGCCGAGCTGCAGCGGCTTCAGCGCCTCCAGCAGCGTCACGTACGCCTGCGCCACGGTCTCGGCGGCCCGCGCGTCGCGCGTCTCCTCGCCGAGGTGGTCGACGGTCACGGCCAGGTTGGCGTCGCGCAGCCGTTCGATGGCGTTCCGGGCCTCCTGGACGCTCTCGCCGGCGACGAACCGGTCCACCACTTTGCGGGTGAGCGGGAAGCCTGACACGGAACGGCGTACGATGCCGCTCCCGGAGGCGGCAAGGAGCAGTTGACCCAACATGCCTCAAGTCTAGAAACCCCAGGTCAGAGGGGGCCATGAACGCGCGTAACGATCGATATGGCAGGCTGTCATACAAATGCACAACACGTCCGACCTTCAGGAAATAGTCGACGAGATCGCCGCCACGCTGGGGGCGTCCGCGACGCTGGAGGACCGCTCGTTCCGGCTGCTCGCCTACGGCGCCCAGCACGGCGACATCGACACGGTCCGCCAGGAGTCGATCCTGCGCCGCCGCGCCACCGGCGAGGTGCGCGACTACTTCGAACGCTACGGCATCGCCAGGGCCGGCGGCCCGGTCCGCATCCCCGCGGACGCCGAGCTCAAAGTGCTGGCGCGGGTCTGCTGGCCGCTGCGGCACGGCGAGGTCACCTACGGCTACCTGTGGCTGCTGGACTCCGGCAGCCTCGCCGACGAGGCGCTGGGCCGCGTCGCGCCGCTGGTCGCCAGGGCCGCCGCCGCGCTCGCCCAGGAGGCCAGGAGCCGCCAGGACCTCGGTCGTGGCCTGCTCGCCCTGCTCTCGGCCGACCCCGAGGAGCGCGCCGCGGCCTCCATCGAGGTTCCCGGCCCGGTCGCCGCCGTCGCCGTGCGCGAGTCCAGCGAGCGGGTGGCCGCCCTCTGGACGCTCCCACGCGGCGTGCTGGCCCGCACCGGCTCGCCCGTCGCCCTGCTCGCCCCCGCCCACCTGGCCGGGGAGGTCGCCCAGACCCTGCAGAGCGCGTACGGCACCGCCGCCGGCATCGGGGCCCCCAGGTCCGACCCGGCCGAGGCGTGGCAGAGCTGGCGCGAGGCCCGTCAGGCGCTGCGCATCGCCGAGCACTTCCCCCGGCACGCCCCCATCGCCCGCTGGCAGGACCTGGGCGTGCACCGCCTGCTGGCCCGCCTCGGCCGCTCCGACCTGTGCGAGCTGGCCGCCGAGACCGCCGCGCTGGACGCCGAGCTGGCCCAGACGCTGGAGGTCTACCTCGACCTCGGCGGCCACGCCCAGAAGACGGCCGCCGAGCTGGGCATCCACCGCCAGACCCTCTACTACCGCCTCGGCAAGGCCGAACGCCTCCTGCACCGGGACCTGTCCGAGGGCGACGACCGGCTGACCGTGCACCTCGCGCTGAAGGCGGCCAGGCTGCTGCCTCAGGACGGCCGGTAGACCTTCACCCAGTCCACGTACATGGAGACCGTCGCCGGGATGGCGGAGTCGCGGCACCGGGGCTCGCACACCACGTCGTTCTGCAGCGCCAGGCCCATCCGGTCGCTGTCGGGCACGTAGGGGCCGCGGTAGTCCCACACCTTCCTGCCGTCCAGCCAGAACGTCAGCCGGCCGGGGAGCCAGTCCACCGCGGCGGTGTGCCAGCGGGTGAAGTCGGCCCGGAGCTGCCGCTGCGCGCGCCCGCGGCCGCCGTGCACGAAGATGCCGCCGCCCTGCCGGCGCGGGTCCACGATCTCGGCGAAGTCGACCTCGGCGTAGCCGTCGCCCTCGCCCTGGGAGGTGGGCCAGAGCAGCGCGACCGGCGTGTAGCCGTTGCCCGCCTCGGCCCTGAAGCGCACCTCCCACCTGCCGTACCGCTGGGCCAGCCGGGTGGCCACGCCGCCGGACAGGTCCCTGCCGCCGTACCGGCCGCCCTTGAGGCGCAACATCCCGTTCGCGACCGTGGCGGCCTTGCCCGTACGGGGGTTACGCTCCGCGTCCGGCGAGTGGTAGACCATCCACCTGCTCGTGTCGACCGAGGAGCCGTCGAAGTTCTCGACGAGGACGGGCGCGCCCCACCTCGACGTCTCCGCCTGTGCGCTCTGGGGGAGGGCGAGGGCCGTGATGAGCGCCGCCGCCGCCAGGATCGAACCGCGTGTAGACATACGGACCATCGAAGCAAAGGTGTCACTCCGGTAACAAGGGCCCCTTCCGGACAGGCATGGCGCCCCGCCCGGGTCGACTCGTCCTGTGCAGCGGCTCCCGGTTCCGCCCGGGAACGACGAGAGGCGGGCGGCTGTCGCCGCCCGCCTCTCGTACGTTCCGTCAGGCGCAGGCCGCCTCGTAGACGCGGACCAGCTCCTGGCTCACGCGCTCCCAGGAGTAGCGCGAGCGGGCGCGGTCGGCGCCGGCGTACCCGAGCGCGGTGCGCAGCGTCGGGTCGCACAGCAGCTCGCGGGCCAGCCGCGCGGTGCGCGCCGGGCGGTCCGGCGGGACCAGCAGGCCGGTCACGCCGTCGATCACGGAGTCGAGGTGGGCGCCCACGGCCGAGGCGATCACCGGCACGCCGCAGGCCATGGCCTCCAGCGCGACGACGCCCGTCGCGGCCTCGCGCGGCACCGACACCACGGCGTCCGCGCTGCGCATCAGCTTGGGCACCGAGGCCCGCTTGACCTGCCCGAGCAGCGTCACCCGGTCGGCGACGCCGAGCTGCTCGGCCAGCGCCCGCAGCCGGCGCGCGTCCCTGTCCTGGTCCAGGTCCTCGGGCTCGGGGCCGCCCGCGATGACCAGCTCCACGTCCGTCAGCCCCTGCAGTGCCCGCACCGCCGTGTACGCCCCGCGCTCGGGCGACAGCGGCCCCACGTGCACCAGCCGCTTGCGGGCGCCCTTGGTGGCGATCGCCCCGCGTCGCTGGAAACGCTCGGTGTCCACACCATGCGGCACGATCGCGATGTTCCCGCGCGGCACGCCCAGCCTGATCAACGCCGACTCCTCGTCGCCCGAGCCGGCGATGACCGCCTTGGCCCGGCGTCCGAGCGCCCGCTCCAGCTTCTGGTGCGTGGCGTCCACGGTGTGGAAGGTCTGCATGACCGGCACGTCCAAGCCCTTGGCGCCCGCCACGGCGGCGAGGCCCCCGGTCCAGGAGTGGGCGTGGATGACGTCCGGCCGCTCCTGGTTCCACCGCTTCATCAGGTGCTCGCCCACGTCGTTCAGGTACGGGACGAGGTCTTCCGGCATGAGGTCCTTGGCCGGGCCCACGTCGATCTGCTCCAGAGTGACCCCCGGGGCCACCCGCGTCTTGGGCTTGCCCTCGGCGTCGTCACGGCGGGAGTAGATGGTGACGTGGTGCTCGCGCCCCAGCTCGCGTGCTACGGAGAGAATACGGTGGTGCTGATTTCCCTTGGCGGACGCGACGATCGCAATATTCATGGCACACCTCAGCGTGGAAAAGCCTTCAAGGTGTGCCTGCGTCTTAGGCACGTTGTTCTACGGAAAGACAATACCCATGTTTAGCCGGATCGCAAACCCCCGCAGATCAGACACCCTTGAGGGCGAGGACGACGATCTCGTCCCACACCTGGCCGCCGGAGAAGGCGTGCCGGTCTGCCTCCACGGCCTTGACCACGGTGGCCGGTGACTGCCCCGCGCAACGCCCCAGCACGTCGGCCAGCCGCTCCTCGCCGTACGGTTCGCCGGAGTCGTTCCTGGAGGAGATCAGGCCCTCGGAGTAGAGCACCAGCGTCTCCCCGACGGAGACCGTCAGCTCCTGCACGCCCGTCTCGGCCTCGGGGGAGATGCCCAGCGGCACGCCGCCGCCCGCCGCGAAGCGCACGTTGCCGTCGGGCTGCAGCAGCGCCGCCGGATGATGGCCGGCCGAGGACAACTGGATCTTCCGGCCCTTGACGAACCCCGCCACGGCCATCACGAACATGCCCGTGCCCTGCGCCACCAGGGCCTGGTTGACCTTGCGGATCACCAGGTCGGGGTGGGATTCCCAGGTGCTGAGCACCCGCAGCCCGCCGCGCACCATGGCGCTGACCGAGGCCGCCTCCTCGCCCTTGCCCGCCGCGCCGCCCAGGGCGAACCCCCAGCCGCCCGCGACCGGGAACACGTCGTAGAACTCCGCGCCCACCGAGGCGCCCGGGTGGTAGACCGCCGACGCCTCGTAGCCGGGCACGTCGGGCAGGTTGCGCGGGGCCACGCTGGCCGACAGGGCGTCGGCGGCGCGCGAACGGCTCTGGAAGCTCGACTGGGCGCGTACGGCCAGGCCGAGCTGCATCCCGACGTCCTGCAGGACGCCGAGGTCGGCCAGCGAGAACGGCTGCCTGTCGTGCGTGCGCACCAGCGTCAGCACCCCGTCGGACTGCCCGATCGGCACCGACAACATCGAGCCGGCCCCCATCGCGGTCAGCAGCGGCCCGTCGGCGGCGAAGCCGAGCAGCGACTCGTCGTCGACCATCTCGTGCACCACGCCCGAGCCGCGCTCCAGCACCTGCATCACCACCTGGCTGCCGGCCGGGTCGGCCGACTCCACCAGCCGCACCAGGTCGCCCAGCGGGTGGTTCTTCGGCGCCACCACCACCGAACGCCTCGGCAGCCCGTCGCGCACCAGGTCGGCGATCACCCAGTCGGCCCACTCGGCCGCCAGCAGCCGCGTCGTCCGCGGCAGCGCCACCGGGCGCAGCAGCGCCTCCTCGTCCAGCAGCAGCGCGCCGATCCTGGCCAGCAGGTCCTGCCGCCTGGACGCGGCCAGCAGCAGCGCACCGTCGGACTGCTCCGGCCGTCGCCCGCCGGGCTCGGGCAGCTGCACCTCGGTGGGCAACGCCACGGCCGCCACCATCTGCTGCGGCTCGCCCGGCATCGTCACCCGCGTGAGGGCGAGCTGCACGGTGTGCGTCCGGCCCTGGTGCGCCAGCCGGGTCTCGAACGCCGACGGCTGCCCGGTCTGCAGCACCGAGTTCAGGTGCGAGCGGAACGCCGCCCGCCTGGAGACGTCGACCAGCAGCGGGAACGACCGCCCGACCAGGTAGCCGTCAGGGCTGCCGAGCACCCGCGAGGTCTCTGGGTTGATCCGCCGGACCATCCCGCCGCCGTCGAGCACGATCACCGGCACCGGGAAGGCCCGGAACACCTGGCGCAGCAGCTTCAGCTCGCGCTGTGTGCCGTCCTTCTTGCTCGCGGCCCGCTTGGGCGCCTTGCGCAGCGCCTCGCGCGCCTCGGCCAGCAACTCGGCGGCGGTGTCCAGTTCGGCCAGGGCGGCGTCGAGCGTGGGCGCGAGGTCGGTAGGGTAGGCGGTCCTCGCCTCACGCAAGGACGACACGCGTCCCGCCAGCGCGTCCAGAGCGTGTTCGAGGTCCGGCATGGTCATCCTTTGACGCTACGCCACCGGGGATAACGGTAGCCATAAGGGGTAGGGGCTTCTTGCTATGGAATCGACGGCGATGATCACTCCCGGGCTCGCCCGAGACCTGGCGGCGCTGGGGCGGCTGGGCGAGGACACCTCCACGGAGAGCGTCCTGCGCGGCCTGACCACGGCGCTGGCGGCCGGTGTGCCCGGGTGCTCGGGCGGCTCGGCCGAACACTGGCGCGACCAGCGGGTGCTGGTCTCCGGCTCGCACAGCGAGCTGATCATGCTGGTCGAGGGCGAGCGCGAGCTCGGCGAGGGGCCCTCTCTCGAGGCCCGCCAGAGCGGCGCCCGCGCGAGCCTGGGCGACGTGCTGACCGACAGCCGCTGGCCCCGCTACAACGCACTGGCGACCCGCTGGGGGGTGCGGTCGGTACTGATCGTGCCCATCGAGGTGGCGCCGGCGCAGCTCATCGTCGGACTCTACTCGGTCCGCAGGGGAGCCTTCTCCCCGCAGGCCGCCCACTCGCTGGCCGACATGCTGACCGAGCAGGTCGGGGTGGCCATGGCCAACATGTGGGAGTTCGAGGAGGTGCGCACCGACGCCGCCCAGCTCCAGGAGGCCCTGGCCGGACGGTCGGTCATCGACCAGGCCAAGGGCATCATCATGCAGACCAGCGGATGCACGGCCGAGGCCGCCTTCGAGGAGCTGCGCAGGATCTCGCAGCACCATCAGGTCAAGGTGGCCGATCTGGCCAGGCTCCTGGTGGAGGAGCATCAGCGCAAGTCGACGCGTCGCGCATAGGGCCTCAGCCGATGGCGGCCAGCGCGTCGTCGAGCGTGTCGTACAGCGGCAGGCGCTGGGCCAGCCCGGTGATCCACATCACTTTCGACTTCGAGTACTCCACTCCCACCAGGGCGAACTTCGAACCCGACGTCAGGCTGGTCTGCCAGTGATGGACTATCAGCCCGAGCGCGCGCGAATCCATGAACGTCACCCCGGCCAGGTCGAGTATCAGGTCGGTGCCGGTGAGCGACAGGTAGTCGGCGAACTGCTCACGCGTCGTGGCGTCGAGCACGCCGTCGACCTTGACGACTGTGATCTCGTCGACGGTCGACGACGTCAGGCTCAGGGCGGCCACGGGCCCCTCGCCGTTTTCGGGCATTGTCACGAAGCAACCCTACTGTCACCACGCGACCGAGGAATACTTCTCGCGGCAGGGGGGACACTGGATCCGAAGTCCAGCAGAGGGCTTCCGTCTCGAGAGTAGAGCGAGGCGTGCCTCTGCCTGGGCTTTTTCTGCTGGCGGAGGCCGCCCTGCGACCCATATGAGGAGCAGCGATGGCTGTGCAGGAATATGTCCTCGAGGAGATGTCAGCAGAAGACCTCCTGGCCGAGATGGTCAGGGAAGGCACACCCGACAGCCACAGGGAACGGCTGCGCGAGCGCATCGTGGAGATGCACCGGCCGCTGGCCATGGAGATCGCCAGGCGTTACCGCTACCGGGGCGAACCTCTGGAGGACCTCCTCCAGGCCGCGTACGTCGGCCTGATGAAGGCCGTCAACGGCTTCGACCCGAGCCTCGGCCACGCCTTCAGGGGCTACGCCGTCGTCACGATGACCGGTGAGGTCAAGCGGCACTTCCGCGACCGCACCTGGGCCATCCGGGTTCCGCGCCTCTACCAGGAGCGCCGGTCCGAGCTCAACCGGCTCGTCGCCGACCTCAGCCAGGACCTCGGCAGGTCCCCGACCGTGGCCGAGCTGGCCGCGAAGATGAACATCTCGGAGGAGGACGTCCTGCTCACCCTCGACGCCTCGGCCGCGTACAGCACGCTGTCGCTCGACGCGCCGCTCGGCACCGACGACGACGCGGCCTCGCTCGGCGACGTCATCCCCGAGGACGACGACACGCTGAGCACCATGGTCGACCGTGAGGCCGTCAAGCCGCTCATCGACGCGCTGCCCAGCCGCGAGAAGCACATCCTGCTGCTGCGCTTCTTCGGCAACATGACGCAGGCCGAGATCGCCGCGGAGTTCGGCATCTCGCAGATGCACGTCTCACGGATTCTCCGTAAGGTACTCGACCAGCTCCGCAGTGAGCTGCTGGTCGGTTAGCCGCTGGTCGGCTGGTGAGAGAAAGGCGAGTCGCCGGGTGAACGAGGACGTCGAGCCTCAGTCGGGCTACACGAGCCCGCCACCCGGCGTGCCCGTGAAGGAGCTGCGCTTCCGGCTGCCGGATCTGCCGACGGTCCGGCAGTTCGCCGAGGACGAGGCTCGCGCCGTCGGGATGCCCGAGGAGGCGGTCGGCGACTTCGTCATCGCGGTCAACGAGGTGGCGACCAACGCGGTCACGCATGGGGCCGGCCGGGCCGCGATGCGGACGTGGGTGATCAGCGGGGACCTGGTGGTCGAGGTGCACGACGAGGGGTCCTGGAAGCCCGGGCCGCTGCCGGGGGCCGTCGGGGGGATGGGGTTGTGGGTGGCCCGGCTGCTCTCCTCCGATTTCACGTTGCGGGTGGGGAGCGGGGGGAGCACCGTGATCATGAGGTTTCCCGGTAAGGGGTGACCTCGGTTTTTTTGTCTGGATATTTGCCTGCATCTGATGCTTTGGGGGGTTTGGGCGGGAGGCTTGGTCGGCCTCCCGCCCGGACCTTTGTTCTTGTCCTGGCTCAGCGGCGGGTGCGTCCGCGCCAGTTGCCGGACCCACTGCGGACGCTCGCCGTGCCGATACCTGCCTGGTGCAGGGCCAGCAAGGCCAGACCCAGCAGGACGAACGTCATGCCGGAGATCCCACCGGGGATCCTCACGCCCACCAGGTCGAGCAGGAAGCCCAACCCGAAGATGATCGCTGCGACGACCGCGAGCATGCCGGTCACCTCCTCGTTTCAGCGGACAGATTGTGCGTGGACAGCGCGAGCAGCCGCTCCAGGACGTTGCGGTAGTCCCGGAACGCCTGCCGCAGGTCCTCGGTGTCGGGGGAGTCGACGTCCTTCCAGCGGTCGCGAAGAGCGCCGGTACGGCTGGTGAGGGAGTTCGTCAGCGACTCCACCACCTCGCCGACCAGGCCGTCGGCGCGCTGGATCGCCTCGGCGGGGTCGTCCACGAAGGACGCCTGGACGTCGCGCCAGCGGGCCTGAACCTCGGCGGGATCCTGGTCGAGCAGGGCGACCTCCAGGGGGGCCGCGTGCGAGGGGACGTCCTCCGCGGGAGCCCCCTCGACGGGAGCCTTTTCCGCCGGTCGCTCGTCCTCGGTGCGCTCGCCGTCGACGAGTTCGCCGTCGGTGAGTTCGTGGTCAGAGGGGTCGCTGTCGAAGCGGTCGCGGACGGAGGAGGCGCGGTCGTCGCTCAGCCGGTCGTGCGCCAGGTCGTCGTCGGTCCGGTCGCCGTGGATCAGGACGTCCTCCTGAGCCTGTTCGCCGTGGGGCAGTTCGTCCCGCGGGTGGTCGCTGTGGACCAGCACGTCGTTGGAACGTTCGCCGTGGTGTGTCCCGGTTCCGGACAGGACGTCCCGGGAGGTCTCGTGTCCAGGCGTCTCGCCGGCGGGGACGTCAGCGTGGACGTGGGCGGGGACGTCAGCGGGGATGTCGGTGTGGGCCGGGTCGGGAGCCGGGGTGGGGGAGCGGTGGTCGGTGCCGCGTCCGAGAGGGGTGTCGCGCTCCGGATCGCCTGGCAGGTCGCCGGCCGTGGCGGAGTTCGCATAGGGGTCCTTGTAGGGCGGCTCGTCATCGTCGTCCCGGTCGTGGTCCCGGTCGTGGTCACGGCCGGGGACCGTGGGGGTGTACCCGTGGGTCACCGGGGTGTGACCGGCCTCGTTCCGGTAGCCACTGTCGTACCGATCGCCGGTCTGGTCGGCCGGATCCTTGTGCTCGTCCTCCCCGTGAGCCCCGTCCGACCGCTGCGACGGGACCTTGAGCTCGTCCTCACTTCTTCTGCTGCTGCTCATCTACACTCACCGCCCTCGCGTGGTCTCGTGCAGCAGTTCCTCGAACAACGCGCGGTAGTGCACCATGGCCTGCCGGAGCTCCTCGGTCGAGGCTTCCTTCCTGACCGCCCGCCCGCTGATCTCGTGGGCCGTCCTGTAGTGGTCGAGAGTGGCCGCGTGCCCGACGGACAGGTCGGACAGCCGCTGCTCGAAGTCGTCCGTGGGGTAGCCCCGTTCCGCCATCACCGAGGTGACGAGCTGGTCGGCCTCGGTGACCGCGAACCCGGGGGCGTCGACGAAACGCTCCTGGACCTCGGTCCACCGGTTGGCGTAGGTGTCGCGCGTCTCCTCAGGCAGCGGACGGATGTCGAGCTCGGAATGGCGCTGCTCGCGGGCGATGAGCTCCCGCTCGGCGTCACGCCGGTTGTCGCTCTCGGCCACCGTACGCTCGTACTCAGGGCCGAAACGTTCGCGGAGACGGCTGCGGCGTTGCTGCTGTAGCACGACAAAGCCCACTGCGGCGAGCGCCACCACCGCGACCACGACGACGGCCACCCAGATCAAGGTGGTCATTATGTTCGCCTCCGGTCTCTGTAATGAGACCTGCGACTGCCCACGATCAAGGCCGTCGAAACTCGCGTACTCAGTGAGCTGCGAGCCCTTTCCTGGCGGCCTCCAGCACCGTCGCGACGTGTGAGCCCGCCGGCGGCGCCGGGACCTCACTGAACCCTTCGGCCGCGTCGTACCGCACGTCGAGCCCCGCGTCCACGAGCCGCTGAGCCCACCGCAGAGCCGTGTTCAACCGCTCGGCCGCCGGCGGCTTCCCCTGCGCCGCCGCCGACAGGTTCCGCAGGTTCGTCGCCGGCCCGGACTGCGCGTGCACGCGCGCCAGCTTCCACGGGACGGCGGCACTGTGGTCGAGCATCGGCTTGGCCAGCCCCGCGGCCCGCTTGGCCTGCAGCACCCCGGACTCGGACACCCCGAAATGAGCGGCCAGTTCCTGCACGCTCATCCCGCCGGCCACCAGCCGCGCCAGCTCCGCCCGATCAACGCTCGGCCTCCGCCCCACCACGCCCTCCGCTCCCGCTTTCCGTGTACGCGCCTACCTCCGATGTGCGCTAAGGTTATGACGTCCCGCCCCGCAGGGGGCGGCCGACACAACCGGGACGTAGCGCAGCTTGGTAGCGCACTTGACTGGGGGTCAAGGGGTCGCAGGTTCAAATCCTGTCGTCCCGACCAGGTTTTAGCTGGTCGGTAAGGGTGTCACTCGAATGGGTGGCACCCTTTCGCATTGATGAGTGACTAACTGAGTGACTACCGGGCGAAGATCGTGTCCATTGCCGCAGCTCCTTGCAGGAGTACGGGGCGGATCTGCTTCCGGTAGACGGCTTCAGTGACTGCGGTCCCGCTGTGGCCGACGAGCCGGGCGATGTCCTCCAGGGGGACGCCCGAGTCGGAGAGCAGTGAGACGAAGCTGTGCCGCATCTCTCGGGGCGTCCAGTAGTACGCGGGCATTCCGGCATCCTTGACGATCTTCCGGAATGCTCGTCTGACGTTGTGGGCGTCGAGCGGTGTGCCGACGAGCGAGGCGAAGACGAGCCCGTGATCCTGCCACTTATCGCCCGCCGTCCTCTTGTCCTTTCGCTGCTGCTGCCTGTGTGCTTGGAGCGCTTCCACGCAGCGCTTGGGCAGCGCCAGTGATCTCCGCGAGCGCTTGGTCTTGGTGTCGCCTCCTTCACGTACTGAGCGCCACACGGCGATCCACGGCGGAACGTCCTTGTCCGGATCGCCGAGGAGATCGACCTCCTTCCAGGTGAGCGCCCGCAGCTCCTCCGTGCGGGCCCCGATCAGCAGCGACAGGACGATGTAGGCGTACAGGCGTGTGCCTTCGGCAGCGTCGAGGAGGGCGGTGGCCTGGTTGAGAGTGAGGGACTTGGACGGGCGGCCTTCCTTGCCCTCGGGGATCTCGCAGAGGCCCACGACATTGCGCTTCACCTTGTCGCGGGCCTGAGCGAACTTCACGGCGCGGTTCAGGCAGGAGTGGAGCAGCCGGACCGTGCGAGCGGCCAAGACCTTGGCCTTGCCAACGAGCCACCGATCCACGTCCTCGGCGCTCAGCTCGCGCAGCTTCCGGGCGCCCAGGTCGGGGACGATGTGCTTGTGGCACAGGGTCTGATAGTTCGTGACCGTGGTCTGGTTGCGGCCGTGCAGGCCGTAGGCGAGCCAGCTCGTCACGGCATCCGACACGGTGTAGTTCGCCGGGCCGCTGGCAAGCCCGTCCTCGTGGTCGCGGATGATCTCTTTGAGCTTGGCCTTGGCTTCGGTCTTGGTCCTGCCGCTGGCCTTCTTGACGATGCGCTTGCCCGCCGGAGTGTAGCCGACCGTGACTGAGGCGATCCAGCGTTGCCGGTTCTCGTCCCAGTGCAGGCCGCCGTCTCCTCGGCTGCGTCGTTCGGTCATGGAGCCTCCTGTTCGAGCAGGGAGATGTAGTCCTCTATGGCTGAGGCGGGGATGAGCCGGGTTCGTCCCTGGGTGACGGAGCGGAGCCGGCCGGAGCGCAGGAGTTCGTAGATCACGCTGCGGCTGAGGCTGAGCAGGTGCATGGCGTCGGTGACGCGGTAGAGCCGCCGGTCGTGGGCGGGGAGGGGTGGGGTCATTCATCCGCCTGCGCGGCCGCGATGTGGCGGGCGGTCTGGACGCGCTGGCGGATGTGTTCGGCCATGATCGCCTCGCCGGAGGTGTAGCCGATTCCGGCGAAGCGCCAGTGGCCCAGAACGAGGGTGGTGGCGTCGCCGAGGGCGGGCAGGCCGTGGCGTTCGCGGGCTTCGGCGGCGCGGTGGGCGGCGCGGGCGTTGCGCAGGTCGGTGAGGTTGAGGGAGTAGGCGCGGCTCTTGCTGGAGAAGTGGCCGCGGAAGCCGAGCATGTGCGCCCAGGGGCGGAGCCGCAGTGCCCGGAATTCGGGGCGTGCGCCCAGCTCCCAGCAGGTGCGGATGATGCGGCGGGCGTGGTCGGTGACGGGCAGGGCGTCCAGGGTGAGGCCGGGCTTGAGGCCGGTGCCGTGGCAGTGTCCGCAGGGAGTCATCGCGGTCAGTCGTCCGCGTCCGGTGCAGGCCCGGCAGGACAGGCGGTGGTCGACGGTGCCGGTGGCTTCGGCGCCCTTGGTGGCGTATTTGGCGATGTAGGAGGCGACGGCGCGTTCGCTGAGCCCGTCGGCGCGTGGGTCGAACAGGATGGGGCGGATGTCGAGTTGTTCGCCCCAGGTGAGGGTCCATCGGCCCAGGTCGCTGGGTGGCGTGGTGACGGTGACCTGTTGCGCGGCGGGTGGGATGGCCTGGGTGAGCAGGTGGTGGTCGGCCCAGTCGGGTGGTGGCTGGTGCGGTCCGGCGGGGCCGTCGAGGCGGATGATGGCGTGGAAGTGGATCAGGCCGCGCCGCTGGTACTCGGCGACCTTGGCGAACGACACCTTGACGTGTTGGGCGAAGGCGCGGCGGGTCATCCCGGCCTGGGTGGCCAGTTCTTGCCGGAGGGCGAGGGTGAAGCGGTGCCACAGTGCGCCCGCGTGTGCCTGCCAGAGCACTGCGCCGGTGTAGTCGTAGCAGTCGGGGCACAGGGGTTGGCCGAGGCGTTCGTCGTGGGGTTGGTGCCGATGGTGGCAGCCGATCGGGTTTCCGTGTTCGCATCGGGTGTCGTGCTTGCGGGGGCGGCAGGCGCGGCCGTCGCGGTGGGAGTGGACGGGGCCGAAGGAGGGCGCGGTCAGGGTGACGAACGCGCGGGGGTGTGCGCTGACCGTCTCCGGGATGCCCTTGCCGCCGGACAGGCCCGCCCGGATCAGGTGGAAGGTGTCGGCCTGGTAGGTCTGTGAGCAGGCCGGGCAGACCGAGGCCCGCCGGTTGCCGCAGGCCACCAGGAGATGTCCGGAAGGTTCACCGTCGGTGGTGTAGGCGTGCAGGACCTCGCCGGTGCCCGCGTCCACGATCGTGGACCCTCCGGCCAGGTGCACCGGGTGGGCGCATCCGCCCGTCGCCGCGACCATGGAGCGCCACCGCTCGTAGTCCGGGGCGTTGATCAGGCGGGCGAGATCGGCCATCCATTCCGTGCCGGATGTCTGCTCGTCGTGCCGTTCCTCCTTGCTCATAGGGCACCACCTCCTTGTTTGACGTCCTGTACTACAGGTTGACAGACATGGCGATGCACGTCAACCTGTAGTACAAGTAGTCCTGGAAGCTTTACCAAGGAAGGCGCAGCATGGAGACCACCGACGACAAGGACGCCCGCTGGCGCGTCATCGCCACCGACCTACGAGCCGCCATCCTCGACGGCCGCTACCCACCCGGCGGCGCACTGCCCAGCGAGCCCGAACTCGTCCGCAAGTACGACGTCTCCCGCCCCACCGTCCGCAAGGCCATCGACACCCTCGTCTCCGAAGGACTGGCCTACGTCATGCGCGGACGCGGCTCCTTCGTCCGCCCCATGCCCGAACGCCGCGCCATCCTCATCACCGACCGCGACCGGCCCGACCTCGCCGCCCCCGGCAACCACCCCGACGTGCAAGCCTTCGGCTGGGACCTCGCCCAACGTGACCGGGAAACCCCGCTGTTCATCGGCGAGAAGACCACCGCCAACCGCGACGTCGCGATCATGCTCAGCGTCCGGGCCGGCCACCCTGTCATCCACCGTCGCAGCATGTGGCACCGAGGACACACCGCCGTCATCCGCGGCGCATCGGCCCGCCTGGAGATCAACTCCTACACCAACGCCGACATGCTCCCCGACTGGGACGACCCCAAGCGCCACGCCCAGTACCGCAAGCGGCCCGGCTTCTTCTACCAGTCGCTCGTCCGTGAACACGGCCCCGTCCGATGGCTGACCCTCACCACCGCCCGTATCGCCTACGAAGACGAACGAGCCGCACTCGGTATGGACTACGCCGAAGCCGTCCTCATCATCCGCCGCACCATGGCCCACCCCAACGGCCATCCCATCGAAGTCACCGAGGTCAAAGCGCCCGCCAACCGCTACGAGATCGGCTACCACCACGAACTCGCCGACGACCCCGACATCGACTTCACACCCCAAGAACTCTCCGACAGCGGCATATCCCTCGTGGTCTAAAAGCGGTCGAACATCGGAATCGCGTCACAGTGACAGAGTCAACGTGCCACTGGCATGATCCGCTGTATGCATGCACGCGCATGGCTCAGCGCCGCAGGCCAATTCGTGAATCGCCCCGGGTTCGGTGGAGACTTGATCTCTTGAGAGGATCAAGTCCATGCCAGGTAAGTCTCCCTACCCCGCCGAGCTGCGCCGCCGAGCGGTGCGGATGGTCGCCGAGGTGCGGCCGGATTACCCGACCGAGTGGGCCACGATCAACGCGGTGGCGACCAAGCTCGGCATCGGCACCGCGGAGACACTGCGCACCTGGGTCCGCCAGGCCCAGATCGACGAGGGCAGCCGGCCCGGCCGCACCACGGATGAGTCGGCCGAGCTGAAGCGGCTGCGCCGGGAGAACGCCGAACTACGTCGCGCCAACGAGATTCTGAAGGCCGCCTCGGCTTTCTTCGCGGCCGAGCTCGACCGGCCACACACGCACTCGTGACCTTCATCGACCAGCACGCCGGCGTGTTCGGTGTCGAGCCGATCTGCCGTGTCCTGACCGAACACGGCTGCCCCATCTCCACCAGCACCTACTACGCCGCCAAGAACCGGCCACCCTCGCCGCGGGCGGTGCGCGACACCGAACTGGACGCCCACATACAACGCGTTCACGCCGACAACTACGGCGTCTACGGCACCCGCAAGGTCTGGCAGCAACTGCTGCGCGAGGGGCACCGGGTGGCCCGCTGCACCGTCGAGCGGCGGATGCGCGCGCTCGGCCTGCAGGGTGCGCGACGGGGCAAGAAGATCCGCACCACGACGCCCGATCCGAGCCATGCGCGGGCGGTCGACCGGCTGCGGCGCGACTTCACCGCCACCCGGCCGAATGCCACCTGGGTGGCCGACTTCACCCATGTGACGGCCTGGTGCGGCGTCGTCTTCGTCGCGTTCGTCGTCGACGTCTACTCCCGGGCGATCGTCGGCTGGGCCGCCTCGCTGAGCAAGCACACCACCCTCGTGCTGGACGCCCTGGACATGGCCCTGTGGCGGCGCGAGCG
>NZ_JBEYTJ010000025.1:0-70323 GCF_040642995.1 Nonomuraea sp. NPDC047529
CGCATCCAGCCCTGACACCCATGATTGAAGATCATCAGCGGTTAACTCATCAGGCATGACCACAGCCTACAGATCACAAAGCCTGGCTGTAGTACCAGGCGGGGACCCAGGAGCGTGTCGGCACCGTCGCGGCCAGCTCGGACCACTCGCCGTCCCGGGCCAGGTCCAGCCGCCCGTCCAGCTCGGTCAGGCGAGTGGTCAGGTTGCCCATGCGGCCGAGCCCCGGCGGATCGGCTTGGGTCTGCCGCGCCGTCCAGTTCGGCGCGCGCGTTCGGGTTCCAGTCGCCGACCACCAGGACCGGCGCCGGGTGAAGAGCACCTGTAAGCCGACTACCGCCAGGGCCAGGGGTGACCCGGCTATCGCGTAGACACCTGCCAACCCGGCCAGCACCAGAAGGACGGTCCACTTTGCCTACGTTTGCACCCGCGTAGCCAACGAGCGCCGCGGGACCGCTGTTGCCGCCACCACCGCGAGGAGCCCACGGCGATCAGGGGCGCCCCGTCGGGGGATGAGCAGCCTGGCCGCGCTGCGCCTACCAGCTCAGCAGCGCGATTTCGACATCGTCGACGTCATCCGGCAGGGTCAGGCGCTCCTCGAACTTGCCCAGCGACGTCCGTCGCAAGGGTGTGGATGCCTGTTCTGATGCGCTCGGGGGTCATTCCCGGAACGGTCAGGAGATGGTCGATGACGTCGGCGCGTAGTGCCGTGAACACGGCGTAGGCGAGGTACTCGGCGTCGATGTCGGGGGCGGTCGCGGCGAGTCGGCGGGTCAGCTCCGCGATCCAGAAGCGGCTGGCGTCGTTGGCGTAGTAGGCGTCTGGTCCGAGGTACTCGAAGGCCCGGATGAGGGCCCGGTTGCGCCATACGAAGTCGAGCAGCGCCTCGACGTAGGTTGCCAGCGCTTCGGCTGGCGGCGCCCCAGGCCCGAGGGGTGGGGGACCGCTCTCAACCGCTGCGCGCAGTTGCGCGGCGCGGGGCTCGAGGATTTCCTGGATGAGGCCCGAGCGGTCGCGGAAGTGCCGGAAGATCGCCGCCTTGCTGACACCCGCCGCGTGCGCGATGTCCTGCACCGAGACGGTCGAGATGTCTTCTCGCGCGAACAGGGACGTGGCCGCGGCGAGGATCGCCGCGCGGTTTCTCGTCGCGTCCGCGCGGGCTTTCTTGGTCGGCGGCATGATCGTCTCCATTTGAAAATCGAACCGGCGGTTCGTATGCTACCGAAGCCGAAACAAACCGCCGGTTCGCTAGTCCGAAGCAGCCTCGATCCCGAAAGACTCCGATGCCAGACAGCTATCAAGCAGTTGCGTTCTCCCGATATGGGGATGCGGAGGTCCTTGACCTCCTCGAACTCGCCGTGCCGGAGCCAGGACGCGGGCAAGTACGCATCGGCGTCCGCGCCGCCGCCGTGAACCCGATCGATTGGAAGATCCGCTCCGGCGCGCTGGCCGACGTGATGCCCGTCGAACTGCCACACGTACCCGGCATCGACGTGGCCGGCGTGATCGAGGCCGTCGGCGAGGACACGCAGGGATTCGCCGTCGGCGACGAGGTGCTGGGCAAAGCGCTCGCCGGAAGCTACGGCGAGAAAGCGCTGGCCCGGGTGGACCGGATCGCCGCCAAGCCGACAGGGCTCGCCTGGGAGCTTGCGGCCGCACTACCCGTCGCCGCGACAACCGCTCACCACGCGCTCGACATGCTCAACCTCACCCCCGGCGAGACGCTGGTCATCGACGGCGCATCAGGCGGGGTCGGAACGCTCGCGGTGCAACTGGCCAGGCGGCGGGGCGCCACCGTGATCGGGACGGCCAGTGACACCAACCACGACTACCTACGGTCGCTCGGAGCCACACCGGTCCGCTACGGCACCAACCTCGGCGAACGCATCGCCGCGACAGCTCCCGGAGGCATCGATGCCGTCCTGGACACCGCCGGCCACGGCTCGCTGCCCGAACTGATCAGCCTGGCCGGCGCCCCCGATCGCGTCGTAACGCTCGCCGACTTCTCGGCCGGGCAGCTCGGCGCCCGGTTCATCGCGGAGGAGCCCGGCGACATGCCGGCGATCCTCGCCGAGGTCGCGGGGCTCGCAGCCGCCGGCGCGATCACGGTCCCGCTCACCTCCTACCGCCTCGCCGACTCCGCGGCCGCCCACCGCGCCAGCGAAACCGGCCACGTCCGCGGCAAGCTCGTGCTCATTCCTGACTGATACTTGCTTCTGAGGCCAAGGTGTTGCCACCGGCTCATGCCGCTTGGCACGATTCTTACCCGGCACCCCGCCGGACACCGCGCCGCGCCTGACATCCGGGGCGCTGTTGGGACGCGGTCGGGCGGCTTGCGGTCGCGTGGGTGCTCGCAGGGGGGCCTGTGTGTCGAGACATCGCCACGGGACTTCTCAGCCCCCGGGCCGCCGCGACCGCCTGCTTTCCCGCGCCTGCTTCGCTCACGGCGAGCGGCCCATCAGGAGGGAAACGTGGTGATGGGCTACTCGTGTCACGTCCGGCCGGTTGTCTTCTGGTGATCAACGGTGTCCTCCGGGCACGCGTTGCCTTGGCTACCGAGCGTACCGCCGGCACCTCCGACGAGCCCGGCGCCAACGTGAGTGTGTCGCCGGTCAAGCGGGTGGAAGCGGTGGGCGAGGCCGCGTTCACGCAGGAGAAGAGCGGCAGACCATGTTCGGCTCGCCGGCCCGGATCACGCTGTGGACTCAGGTGAGCAACCTCGTGGTCGAGGTCGAGGTGACAGGCAGGAGTCGCCAGGTGACCCCGGAGGTGCGCCGGCGTACCGTGGTGGCCGTACGGCAGGCGGTGCGGCGCCTGCCTGGCGGTTGACCGTGCGGCCTGCGTCTAGAGTTGCTGCGAGATGGCGTCGGGGGTGTCAGGAACCGGGTCGAGTTCGATCGCGCGGGCTTCGTGGTAAGTGATCAGCTCCAGCTCGTGGAGGATGGCCGCTGACTTGTTCAGGTGGTCACGGTCACCCGTCGCCCGGCCGAGCCCCCACAAATGCTCTGCCTCCCAATAGGTGCCGGACAAGCCGCGCTGCCGATCCAGCCGGAGGGCCTCCTGGAAGCAGGTCACCGCCTCATCTGCCTGCCCGTTCAGTCTGTGTGCCTCACCAAGGTTGCCCAGCGCCATCACCTCGGTGACCCTGGCATTCGACTCTTTTGCCAGAGACAGCGCCTTTCGGTGAGCGGCGATCGCCTCGTCGTAACGTTCGAGTCGTTGATGGGTCAGTCCGATGCCGGTCAGGCACGACGCCTCGTGCCGGGCATGGCCCAATCGGTGCCAGATTGCGCTCGCCTGTTCCAGGGCAACAAGCGACTCCTCGTGGCGCCCCAACGAACGAAGAGCCGCACCGCGTCCGTTCAGGGCCAAGGCTTGGCCGGTGTCGTAGCCGATCGGTGTCCAGGCATCGAGAGCATGGTCGAAGGACGCCAGAGCCTCTGCGGGCTTTCCCAACGCGTGCGATGCCCAACCGAGATCATTGTTGCCGAGCCCCGCCTGGCGGAGATCACCGGTGGAACGCGCCGCCTCCAGAGCGAGATGTCCCAGGGCCAGTTGCTCGCGCCATCGCGCCCGCTGTTCCAACGGCGTGTTCAAGCATGCGGACAGGTAGGCCGCGATCGCCGGATCAGCACTCGTCACGGCCTGACGGGCGATGGCAACAAGATTATCGATCTCGGCATCGAGCCATGCGTTGACCACCTCAACGGACTCCAGCGGCACCCCGGAATGGGTGAGCACCTCGGGTACGAAGTCGATCCGCCAGGCGATCAGCGGCTCTACCGACAACGCCGCGCGTCGTGCCGTGGCGAGATGACAATGGAAAGCTCGTCGGACGGCGAGGGCGCGGGCCTTCTCGCTCTCCTGCTTCATCGCGAGCTCCTTGGCGAACAACCGCAGGAGGTCGTGCATGCGATACCGCCCGGGAACATCGGACACCACGAGCTGGCTCTCCAGCAAATGATCGAGAAGCGCGGCCGTGCGCCGCTCAGGTAGCTCCGCGAGCGCTGCGGCGACGGGAACGCCGGTATCCGGCCCGTCTAGAAGGCCGAGCAACCGGAACAGCCGGGCCGCCGGTCCATCACCCAGGTCCTCGTAGCTGACCATGAAACTGGCGCGTACCGCCTGGTCGTCGATCTCGAGCTCGGCCAGCCGCCGCTGCTCGCCGGCGAGCCTGTCGGCGAGGGCGCGAACTGACATGTCCGGTCGCCCGAGCAGCCGTGCTGCGACAATGGACAGCGCCAGCGGTAGTTCGCCGCATAGTGGTATGACCTCGGCCGCCGCCTGGGCTTCGCGGTCGAGCCGGTCAGCGCCGAGGAACCGGGTGAGAAGTGCGCCGGCCTCGTCTCGCGTCAGCCCCTGGAGCTGAGAATGGCTCGCGGCGTCGATCGAGCTCAGCATCCGCCGGCTGGTGATGAGCACGCCGCACGTCCCGCTGCCGGGCAGCAGATGGCGTACCTGCTCGGCGCTCGCCGCATTATCCAAAAGGATCAGCAGGCGCTTCCCATGTGTCAGCGAGCGAAAGGTGGCGACGGTCTCCTCCGGCTCGGCCAGGATCGCCGGGGTGGCAACCCCCAACGAGCGCAGGAATCGGCCGAGCACCTCCGGGGTGGGCAGGGGATCCGTACCTGGAGTGGATGTGGCTCGGCTACGAGGCCAACGGCTGCACGGTCACGCTCGACGACCTCGCCCCGTTGATGTCCGGGGAACGGCTGCCCGCGCTGCGTCACCTTGGTCTGGAGAGAAGCTCGTTTCAGGACGACATCGCCGAAGCGGTCGCGGTCGCGCCGATCGTGGCGCGGTTGGAGTCGCTGAGCCTGGCCCTGGGCCAACTCACTGACCGGGGCGCGGAGGCGTTGCTGCTCGGGCAGCCCCTCACCCACCTCAAGCGGCTCTACCTGTGCGACGACCCCGAGCGTGACGGCTTCTTCACCGACCGATATGCGAGGGCATGGTTTCTCCCCAGGAAGGGACAGGTCCTCGCGTCCCCCAAGCGACTCGACCTGGGCGCCGCCCCTCACAGGGACCACTTCGGGAGTGTCCACTGTGTCGACCACCACGTCTTCAGTGACGCCATGACGGAACGGCTGCGCGTCACGCTGCCGAACGTCGAGTTCTCATTCTGCCTTTACGGCGCGAGGTAGGGGATATACGTGTACCGCTTAGCGGTTCAGTCGACGATCATGAGAGGTCCGCGGCATCGACATCGATGAGCTGATCGCGGCAATGCTGGCCAGGTATTGCGATCGACCCCGTCCCATCTCCGCAGCAGGGTCCGGTCGTCTCGGCCCAGGCGGCGGCGCTCGCTTCGGCTGCGAAGAAGTTGACGTCGCCGCTGCACATATACCGCGCCCGCACTGGCCGAGTCGTATGGTGCGCAGTCGGCTTCGCGCCCGGCGAACACCACCGCGGTGGCCGGTTCCCTCGACTGTCAGAAGTCTTTTCCTGACCCCAGAGTCGACGCGCGACCCCACCCAAACCGTCTGCTAACAGGCACTTAGAGATCGGGATGGCGGACAACGATGCTGATCGTGACCATTGAGAGCCTGCCGGGTTATGAGATCCAGGCGGTCTACGACCACGTGACCGGGCTGGTCGCGGGCGCCCCCAATACCATCCAGGACTGGTCGAACGTACTCAGCGAACTCGGCCGCCCGCCCGACATACCCGGCGAGCTCGACTTGATCAGGCACCAGGCGACCGGACTGATGGTCCACAAGGCTCGGCAACTGGGCGCCAACGCGATCATCGGAATGCGTTACGAGAGCGTCCACGCGGGCGTCCAGGGATGGGCGGGCATCTGCGCGTACGGCACGGCGGTGTGGGCGCAGCCGGTGAGCCTCTGGGCCCGGCAGCAGTACGGCAAGATGGCCGAAGCCGGGAGGGTTCCGCCACTGTCGTGACGCCCTTTCGGCTGACCACCGATGTGATCCCTCCGGGGGAGATGAGATCCGGCCCATCAGGGGCGGGCGGAGCGAGCGCGCGGATGATCGGAGAGCTGGGCAGACCTGGCCCGGATGAATCGAATCGATAGCGATTCGAAAGCCGGCCCTTCTAGAAGCCGGTCCGGGACCGTCCTGGAGCGGTCACCACGGCCTCAGACGACGATCCCCGGCGTACGGGCGATCCGGATCCGGCACGGCGTGTCCTCACTGAGCCGCACCGCCTCCAGCGGCACCGTGACCTCCGGCGTGCGGTACCGGCCGCCGGAGAACGCCGCCGCCAGGCGGGCCCGGACGGACGCGGCCGGGATCTGGCCGTCGATCGCGCTGGTGCCGTCACGCCCGATCTCCGCCACGCACGCGCCCGGCTGCGTGGCCAGCGCCAGACCGGCGACCGTCGCCCCGGCCAGGGCCGACACGTCGCGTCTGGTCCAGCCGTAGTGCCACATGCCGGCCGCCACCACGGGCGCGGCCGGGCAGGCGGGCTCGGTGATCACCACGTCGAGCCCCTGGAGCAGGGCGGTGGCGATCTGCTCGGCGCCCCGCAGGGCCACGGGCGTGATCCGCAGCCCGGGCAGCTCCGGCAGCGGGCCGCCGAGGGTGTAGATCAGCTTGATGCCGGTGATGAAAGGACCCGGATCGCTGTCGTGCCATCCACAGGCGACGACGCCGACCGACGGGGCGGAGCCCAGCGTGCCGATCCGCAGCATATCCACATGACTACCCTCCGCGCCCCCCGATCACACACCGTCAACGTCGTCCGGGACGGATCCGCGCTGGTCAGCGCAGGCTCCTGGCGTCGAGGGCGCGCAGCACCCGGGAGACCACCTGGGGGTCGGCCCGCGGGTCGCGGCGGGCGTCCAGCACGGCCTGTCGGGCGGCCGACATCATCTCCTCCTGCACCCGCCGGACCAGCCGCGCCCGCTGCGCCCGCTGCTCGAACGCCTCGCGCCGCTCGTCGTCGGCGGCCTCGGGACTGATCCGCAGCCCGAGGTCCATCATGCGCCTGCCCAGCAGCTCGACGACGTCCTCGGGCAGGTCCTCGGCCTCGTCGATCTCCCGCAGCCGCCGCTTGGCCGCGTGGGCGGCCCGGACGGCCAGGCGCTTCTCCAGGTCGCGTTCGGCCGCCGTGTCGGCCTTGACGCCGAGCCGCGTCACCAGCCACGGCAGCGACAGCCCCTGCACCACCAGCGTCACCAGGATGACCGCGAACGCGATGAACACGATCACCGGCCGCTGCGGGAACGGCTGACCGTCGTGGGTCCGCAGCGGGATGGCCAGCGCCAGCGCCACCGACGCCACGCCGCGCATGCCGGCCCACCACATCACGACGGTCTCGCGCCAGCTCATCGGCACCTCGGTGTCCTCGCGCCGCCCCTTCTTGGCCACCCACGCCGCCGGCAGCAGCCACAGCAGCCGCACGCCCACGACGACGACCACCACGGCGGCGCTCCACCACAGCACCTCCCCGAACCGCCCGTGGACCGTGCCGAACACGGTGTGCAGCTCCAGCCCGATCAGCCCGAACGCGATCCCCGTCACCAGCGTGTCCACCACCTGCCAGAACGTCGCCGAGGCGAAGCGGCCGAACACGTCGTCGGCGTCCGACATGCGGTCGCTGAGGTAGAAGGCGGTGGTCAGCACGGCCAGCACGCCCGACCCGCCCAGCTCGTCGGCCACCGCGTAGCTCACGAACGGCACCACCAGCGACAACCCCACCTGCAACGTCGCGTCGCCCAGCAGCGCCATCAGCCGCCCGGCCGCCCAGCCCAGCGCGAACCCCGCCGCCACGGCCACCACCGCCGACAGCACGAACTCGCCCAGCGCGCCCGGCCAGGAGAACACGCCGGTGACGACCGCCGCGACCGCCACGTGGTAGAGCACGATCGCGGTCACGTCGTTGAACAGGCCCTCGCCCTCCAGCAGCGACACCATGCGCCGCGGCAGGCCCAGCCGCCCGGCCACCGCCGTGGCCGCCACCGGATCGGGCGGCGCGACCAGCGCGCCCAGCGCCGCCGCCGCCGCCAGCGGCAGGCCGGGGACGAGCGCGTGCGCCGTGGCCGCCACGGCCGCCGTCGTCACGAACACGAGTGCCACCGCGAGCAGGAAGATCGGCTGCCAGTTCGCCGCGAACTGCCGCCACGACGTACGCCGCACCGCCGCGTACAACAACGGCGGCAGCAGCAACGGCAGCACGATGCCCGGCGGGATGTCCACGTTCGGCACGAACGGCAGCACCGCCATGACGATGCCCAGCAGCGTCATCAGCACCGGCGCGGGCAGCCCCAGCCGCTCACCCAGCGGAACCGTGATCAGCGCGCCCAGCAGCACCAGCATGAGCAGCACGAACTGGTCCACGACGCCCCCCGGTGATCGTCGTCACCCAACGTATGCGGGGCCGCCTCAGCGGTCGAGGACGTGCAGGGTGTGCGGGCTCGTGCCCAGCGCCACCGGCTCGGCGGCCGTGCAGGCCACCACGTCGGCCACCCGGGCGCCGAACAGGTCGGGCACGTAGATGGCAGGTTCCAGGCAGAACGTCATCCCCGGGGCGAACACCGCCTCCTCGCCCGCCCGCGGCCCCTCGTCGTGCCCCAGGCCCACCCCGCGGCCCACGTGCAGGGAGGCGAAGCGGCCGTACCCGCTGGCGTCGATGACCTCGTTCACCGTCCTGGCCAGCTCCGCGAACGGGACCGACGGCCGCAGCGCCGACAGGGCCGCGCGGTGGGCGGCCAGCACCACCGAGTACATCGCCTCGTAGTCCTCCGGCGGCTCGGCCACCGCGAACACCCGGCCGACCTCGGCGCAGTAGCCGTCCCAGCGCCCGCACAGCGACACCAGCAGCGCGTCACCCGGATTGATCACCCGCCCGCCCGGGACGTGCGCGGGCCGCGCGGTGTGCTCGCCCGCCGACACGCGCAGCGAGATCACCTCCTCGCAGCCCGACTCCAGCGCCAGCAGCCGCAGCCGGCGCGCCATCGCCCGCTCGGTCGCGCCGAACCAGGCCAGCTCGCCCGCCTGTGCGAGCACCGACTCCGCCGCCGCGACCGCCCGGCCGAGCGCCGCCAGTTCGGCGGGGTCCTTGCGCAGCCGCAGCGGCGCCAGCACCGCGGAGGCGGGCACCAGCTCGGCGGCGATCGCCAGCCGGAACAGCTCGCCCGCCCGCATCTCCGGGTCCACCCCCACCCGGCGCGCGGAGGCGGGCACCAGCCCCGCCGGATCGCGGGTCTCGACGATCGCGTCGGCCGTCACCACGAGGAACACGCCCTCCCCGGCGCCGCCGTCCGGCCAGGCGCGGGAGGCGCTGAGGAACCGGAAGTCCGGCGACGGCCGCAGCACCAGCACGTCGATGCCCTCCGCGGCCATCGCCCGCCGCACGGCCGCCACCCGCGCGGCGTGGCCCCGGCTCACGCCGGCTCGTGCAGCCAGCAGGCGACCGGACCGAAGTCCGGCTCCTTCTCGCGGCACACCTCCATCACCAGCGGGCAACGCGGGTTGAACCGGCAGCCGCCCGGCGGGTTCGCCGGGTCCGGCACGTCCCCGGCCAGCTCGGCGGGCAGCACGCCCATCCCGTCCGGCTTGGGGATGGCCCCCAGCAACGCCCTGGTGTACGGGTGCTTCGGGTCGTCCCACACCTCGGCCGTCGCGCCCACCTCGACGATCTTGCCGAGGTACATGACGGCGATCCGGTCGGCGATCAGCCGCACCACCGACAGGTCGTGGCTGATGAACAGCAGCCCGGCCCCCGAGTCCACCGCGAGGTCGCGCATCAGCCGGGCCACCTGCGCCTGCGCGGAGGCGTCCAGCGCCGAGATCGGCTCGTCGCCGATGAGCAGCCGCGGCCGGGCCGCCAGCGCCCTGGCGATCGCGATGCGCTGCCGCTGGCCGCCGGAGAACTCGTGCGGATGCCGCCCCGCGAAGGCGCGCGGCAGGCCCACCCGTTCCAGCAGGTCGGCCGGGTCGGTGGCGGTGTCGTTCGCGGTGCGCAGGCCGTCGGCGATCTGGTCGCCCACCCGGCGCCGCGGGTTCAGCGACGCGTACGGGTCCTGGAACACCATCTGGATGTCGGTCAGCTTCCTGCGCCGCAGGCCGAGCGGCGTGACCTGCTGCCCCTCGAACGCGATCGACCCGTGCGTGACCGGGTTCAGCCCGCAGACCGCCCGCGCCAGGGTGGACTTGCCGCACCCCGACTCGCCGACCAGGCCCACGACCTCGCCCGCCCGTACGGACAGGCTCGCCCCGGCCACCGCCCGCACGACCGGACGCCCGGGGGAGCGGTGCTCGACGACCAGGTCCTCGATGTCCAGCATCAGCCCTCCACGTCCGAAGCAGAATCAGGAAGCGAGTCCAGCAGCGCGCGCGTGTAGGGGTGCTCGGGGTCGCGCAGCACCCGCCCGCGCGGCCCGGTCTCCACGACCAGGCCGTCCTTCATCACGCTCACCTCGTCCGCGACCGCCGACATCACGCCCAGGTCGTGCGTGACCAGCAGCACGGCCAGGCCCAGCTCGTCGCAGAGCCCGCGCAGCAGCCGCAGCACGCCCGCCTGCACGGTCACGTCCAGCGCCGTCGTCGGCTCGTCGGCGATCAGCACCTTCGGCGAGCAGGCCAGCGCGACGGCGATCGCGATGCGCTGCCGCATGCCGCCGGAGAACTGGTGCGGGAAACGCCCGTACGCCTCCTCGGCGCCCGGGATGCGCACCTTGCCCAGCAGCTCGACCGCCCGCGCCTTCGCCTCGGCCTTGCCCAGGCCGAGGTGGTGCCGCATGTGCTCGGTGAGCTGCCGGCCGATCGTGAGCATCGGGTGCAGGCTGGTCGCCGGGTCCTGGAACACCATGGCGACCTCGCCGCCGCGCACCTGGTTGAGCTCCTTGGGCGGCAGCGTGAGCAGGTCCCGCTCGCCGAGCCCGATCCGGCCCGAGACCCGCGCGCCGTGCGGCAGCAGCCCCAGGACGGCCAGGCCCGTCATCGTCTTGCCCGACCCGCTCTCGCCGGCCAGGCCGTGCACGCGCCCGGCGGCCAGCTTCAGGTCGACGCCGCGCAGGATCTCCTTGCCGCCGATCGACACCTTCAGGTCGGTGATGTCCAGCGTCACAACGCACGCTCCTTGATCGCGCGGGCCGTCCGCGGGTCGAGCGCGTCCCGCAGCGTGTCGCCGAGGAAGTTGAACGCCAGCACCACGGTCAGGATCGCCAGGCCCGGGAACGTCGCCACCCACCAGCTGTCGAACACCTCGACGCCGGAGGCCACCATCGCGCCCCACTCGGGCGAGGGCGGCTTGGCCCCCAGGCCCAGGAACGACAGGCCGGACAGCAGCAGCAGCGCCGTGCCGATGTCGAGCGTGGCCAGCACCAGGATCGGGCCGGTCACGTTCGGCAGCACGTCCACCCGCAGCGAACGCCACACCGAGAAGCCCAGCAGCCGCCCGCTCAGCACGAACTCCCGCTCGCGCACGCCCAGCACCAGCCCGCGGGTGACGCGGGCGTAGGCGGGCCAGGCCACCACCAGCACGGCCAGCACCGCGTTGCCCAGGCTCGCGCCCAGCGCCGCGGCCACCACCATGGCCAGGATCACGGTCGGGAACGCGAACACCAGATCCGCGATCCGCATGATCGTCTCGCCGACCCACTTGCCGAAGTACCCGGCGCACGCCCCCAGCAGGCCGCCGACCAGCACCGACAGCACGACCAGCAGCAACGTCAGCGGGATCGACACCCGCGCGCCGTACATGACGCGGCTCAGGATGTCGCGCCCGAGCTGGTCGGTGCCGAACCAGTGGCCGGGGCCCGGAGGCGCCAGCCGCGGCAGGTCCTGGGCCAGCGGGTCGTGCGGCGCCAGCCACGGCGCGGCCAGCGCGATCACCAGCCAGGCCACGGCCAGGACGGCGCCCGCGACGGCCAGCGGCTGCCGCCACGCCTCGGGCAGCCTGCCCAGCAGCCCCTTGCCTCTCATTGCAGCCTCACTCGGGGATCGATGACGCCGTACAGCACGTCCACGATCAGGTTGATGACCAGGTAGACCACGCCCACGACCAGGCCGACGCCCATCACGGCGGGCAGGTCGAGGCTGGTGGCGCTCTTGTAGGCGTACTGGCCGACACCGGGCCAGGCGAAGATCGCCTCGACCAGGACGGTGCCCGACAGCAGGCTGCCGAAGGCCAGACCGGCCACGGTGATGATCGGCACCAGCGCCGAACGCAGCACGTACCGGAACAGGATCACCCGGCCCGGCAGCCCCTTGGCGCGGGCCGCGCGGACGTAGTCCTGACCCAGCACCTCCAGCACCGCCGAACGGGTGAAGCGGGTCAGCAGGCCGATCGTGTACAGCGCCAGCACCAGCGCCGGCGTGATCAGATGGCCGACGGCCGAGGTGAAGATGTCCCACCGGCCCGCCAGCAGCGCGTCGATCGTCTGCAGCCCGGTCACCGCCGGCGCCGAGCCGAGCGCCGCGTCCACGCGCCCGCTGCCCGGCGTGATCTGCAGCCGGAAGAAGAACACGTAGAACGCCACCAGCGCCAGCCAGAACGTCGGCACCGAGATGCCGATCAGGCTGACCAGCCGCAGCACGTGGTCGGACAGCCGGTCCCGGCGCAGCGCGGCGATCACGCCGAAGGCCACGCCCAGCACCAGCGAGATCAGGATCGCCGCGCCCGCCAGCTCCAGCGTCGCCGGGACGAACTCGGCCAGGTCCTGGCTGACCGGACGGTGGCTCTGCTGGCTGGTGCCCAGGTCGCCCTGGACCAGGCCCTGCAGATAGAGCCCGTACTGCTGCCACAGCGGCTTGTCCAGGCCGTGCTCGGACCGCCACTGCGCCACGATGGCCGGGTCGCCCAGCGCCCGCTGGCCCAGGTTGGCGGCCACGGGGTCGCCGGGCACCAGGTTGGTCAGCAGGAACGTGACGAGCGTGATGCCCCAGGCCAGCAGCACGGCGATGAGGATGCGCCGGACGAGGAAGCGCGCCAGCGGAGGCACTCCCCGCCGCCGCGGCGCCGCCGTGGCGGCCGTCCCTGCCGGAGAGCCGCCCGGGGAGCCGGCGCCGGGGCGCGGCGGCGAGCCCGCCGCGCCCTGGTTGTCGGACACCTGCCGGTCTCCTTACTTCGTGCCGAGGTCGGCGACGTCCACGGTCCAGACCGGGTGGTACTCCAGGCCCGTCACGGACGCGGCCGACACGATGTTCTGGCTCGGCTGGATCAGCGGCACGAACGGACCGGAGGCGTTGAGCTTGGTCTGCAGGTCGGCGTAGGCCGTCTTGCGCGGCTCGTCGCCGATCGCGGTCGCGGCCTTGTCAGCGGCGGCCTCGATCTCCTTGGCCGCGCCTTCCTTCCAGCCGGCCCGCAGGCCCACGGTCTTGCCCGGCGCGAACGCCAGGTAGTCGCTCGGGTCCGGGTAGTCGGGGCCCCAGTACCACAGGCCCATTTCCTCCTTGCCGTTGCGGTAGTTGTCCAGCGCGGTCGTCACCGGCGCGGGCTGGAGGTCCACCGTGATGCCGACCTCCTTGAGGTTGGCCTGGATGCGCTCGGCCAGCGGCTGGAACGACAGGCCGTTGACGGTCAGCTCGCTCGGGAACTCCAGCTTGACGGTCGGGTTCGACACGCCGCTGGCCGCCAGGGCCGCCTTGGCGCCCTCGACGTCCCGCTTGGGGGCCTGCTCCGGCGGCAGCGCGCCGAGCAGCTGCGACGGGATGATGCCCGGCGCCTGCGTCGAGCCCTCGCCGGCCAGCTCCAGCAGGCCCGCGTAGTCCACGCCCTTGCGCACGGCCTCGACGAACTTGGCGTTCGGCGTGGTCTTGCTGACGCCCGAGTCCTGGTTGGCCAGCAGGAAGATGACGTTCGCCGAGGCGGTCTTCTTGACCTGCAGGGTGGAGGGCATGTTGGTGACCTGGTCACCGGACAGGTTCAGCGCCACCTGGCTGTCGCCGCGCTGCACGTTCAGCTTCTGCGTGGCGGCCTCGACGTTGCGGATCACGACCTTGTCGTAGGCCGGCTTGGTGCCGTAGTACTTCGGGTTCGCCTTGAGCGTGACCTGGCTGCTCACGTTGAACGCCTCGATCGTGTACGGCCCGGAGCCCGCCGAGGACGAGTTCAGGTACTGCTCGGCCTTGTCCTGGGCGTCGGCCGTCGCGCCGTGCTCCTTGGCGACCTTGCTGTTGAGGATGCCCAGCGCCGGGTTCGGCAGGATGTAGGGCAGCGCCGGGTTCGGCGCCTTCGACGTCAGCGTGATCGTCGAGTCGTCGGTCTTGGCCACCTCGACGCCGTCCAGCAGGAACGACGGGGTGCCCTTCATGTCGCGCACGCGGTTGAGCGAGAACACCACGTCGTCGGCGGTGATCGGCGAGCCGTCGGCGAAGGTGGGGCCCTTCTTGAGCTTGAGCGTCAGCGTCTTGCCGTCCTCGCTCAGCTCGTAGGACTCGGCCAGCGCCGGGACCGGCTTGGTCACGTCGGCGCCGTCGAAGGTCAGCAGCGTCTCGTAGACGGCCTTGCCGACGATGAGCCCGGTCGGCTCGTAGGTGCGGCCGGGGTCGGCCGTCTTGAGGTCGAACGACGTGTCGATGACGAGCGTCTTCCCACCGCCACCGGAGGCCGCCGGGGTCTGCGAGGTGCCGCCGCTTCCGCAGGCGGCAAGGGCGAGCGCACCGGCGAGCAGCACTGCCGCCGTCTGCGAGCGGGTCGCCATGGGGTCCTCCAAATTGGACGTTCGGGAGAAGGATGTCGAGGATTGTCCGGCAGAACGTCCAGGTCATGTGCGGTCCGTGAGACGGATATAAATGGTCGAGGTGTAATGATGAGTGATATTTCCAGAAATGGTGCCAGCGGCAGCGGTCAGCCTGGACGGATCGGCATCGGTCTCGAACTGGACGACGTCCACATGAAGATCCTTGAGGTCCTGCGCGAGAACGGCAGGATCTCGGTCGCCGCGCTGGCCGAACGGGTGGGCATCTCCCGCGCGAACGCCTACACGCGTTTCGAGGCGCTGCGCGCCGACGGCGCGATCAAGCGCTTCACCGCGGAGATCGACCACGTGCGGGCCGGGCTCGGCATCACCGCGCTGATCTTCGTGACCGTGCGCCAGCAGATGTGGAAGCAGTTCAGGGCCGAACTGGCCCGGATGCCCGAGGTCGAGTACTGCGCGATCACCACCGGCCAGCACGACGCCATGATCCAGGTACGGGTCTCCGACGTGGCCGCCGTGCACAGCATGGTGACCGACCGCCTGGCCAACATCCCGGCGGTCAAGGCCACCGAGACCGTGTTCATCCTGGACGAAGTGCTCAGACGGCCGTACGTGCTGCCGTCCGACCGGGACGCCTCCCGTCCCGTCCGGCGGACGCCGCAGGAGACGCAGGGCGACGTTCCGCTCGGCAAGATGCGGTTCGTCGGAGCCGCCGAGGGACGCGCCGCCCTGCGCAAGGACGGCTGAGACCCGCCCGCCCCCCAGGAGGCGTCAGGAGGACGCGACCTCGGCGCACACGCTGACGTGCAGCGTGTCGTCGCCGTCGAACCGGAACTCCTCCACCAGACGCAGCAGCCCGTCCTCGCCCTGCTCGACGCGGCTGCTGCTCTGGCCGCCGGCCTTGCCGCCGGCCCTGAGCGCGTGCGCGTAGGAGATGGAGACGTCGGCGCCGTCGCGCGTCCCGACGAAGCGGCCGTGGGTCACGGTGTCGCCCGTGTAGCTGCCCCACACCACGCCGTCGGCCTCCCAGTACAGGAACTCCGTCGGGCTGTCGGGGTCCACCGCGCTCGCCGTCGAGCTCACCATCACGAATTTACGGCCGTTGAGATTCACGCCGTCCATAGTCACCGTTTTCCCGGATCATCACCGACCGGCTGGACGTTTGGTCAGAACGGCCGGTCATGATCAACGATCCGTCCAGCGTCGGCCCTGCCCGGGACCGCCGTGCGAGCAGGTTCTCGACCTCCGGCGGCGTACGGTGGCGGCCTCGCGCGCCCGCCCGCGACTTTACCTGCCGGTAGCTGACGCCAGCGTTGCATAGTGTGATAGTCATGTAACACTGTGTATTCGAGAAGGTTTGGGAGATCTTCATGCTGGCGTACACGCTCTCGATCGTGGCGGCCGTGGGCGTGGTGGCGCTCACCGCGCTGGTGTTCCGGCTCACGAAGAAGGGCAGCGACGACGCCGAGCCCGACGGGGTCTCGGCCGGTCATGCGGGGTCCATGTTGTCGGCGCTGTTCCTGCTGGTGTTCGCGATCGCGATCATCGTGCCCTGGACCACCGCCGACGCCGCCCGCCAGAACGCCCAGGCCGAGGGCCAGGCCGCGATCGACGCCTACTGGGCCGCGGCCGACCTGCCCGGCACGGCCCCCCAGACGGTCCGCACCGCGCTGCGCGACTACGTCACCTTCGTGGTCAGGGACGAGTGGCCGCTGATGGCCGAGGGCCGGATGGACCCGGTCGGCGCCGCCAGACTCGACGCCATGCGCAGCCGGGTCAGCGCCGTCGTCACCAAGACCGACGACGACAAGGATGCCCGTGACGCCGTGCTCGAACGCGTCGCCGCGATCGCCGCAGCCCGGTCCCAGCGCTCCATGGACGCCGCCGCCACCCCGCCCCAAGGGCTGCTGTTCCTGACCGTGCTCACCGGCCTGCTGGTCATCGTCTTCCCCTACCTGGCCGGCGCCCGGCCGCGTGGCCTGGCGGTGCTCCCGCTGCTGGCGATGGCCGCGATGCTCGGCTTCGGCACCTACCTGACCTGGGACATCGCCCACGCCTTCGCCGGGCCGCTGGCGGTCGGGCCGCAGGCGTTCCAGGGCGCGCTGCAGGAGTTCTCCCGCATCGCCGGGGGAATGTGACCGTGGGCGCCAGGCGCGCGCCGCTGCTGCTGGCCGCCGCTCTGCTCGCCGCCGGCGCGGCCGGCCCGGCGGCGGCCGACCTGCAACCCCCGGCCCCCGGCACCGTGCACGCACGTCCGCCGCACGTCCCGGAGCCGGGGATCACGATCCACGGGTCGCCGGTGAGCGACGAGCGTCCCGAGCCGGTGGTGTCGGTGCCGGGCGTGGCGATCTGGGACGATCCGCGACCGGTGGTGTCGGTGCCGGGCGTGCGCATCGGCGACGGTCCGAGGCCACGGGGGTCGGCGTCGACGCGGTCCGGCGGTCCTGCGCCGACGACCGGCGTCTCCGTGCCGCACGTGTCGATCGGCCCCGACTCGGTGTGTGTGTCCGGGCCGGGCGGCGGTGTGGAGGTGGGCGACTGCCATGTGCGCCCGTCCCCGCCGCCGCCGTCCCCGAAGCCGCCCCCGCCGCCGTCCCCTTCGCCGCCGCCTCGGTCGTCGCGGCCGGTGCCGCCTTCCACGCCGCGTCCGGTGCCTCGGCACACCCCTCGGCCGGTACGCATGGTGCCGGTGCCCTCCCCGAAGGTGACGCCGACGCCCACGCCGACCCCGAGGGTCGCGGCGCGCAGGCGGATCGCGCAGATCCAGGCTGTGCCGCGACGCAAGAACCCGCTCGGCACGGTCCTGATCATGGTGGTCCTCGTCACGGCGATCGCCTCCACGACCGCGGTCGCGTTCAGGGTGCGCTGACCGGTCACGCCGGGCGTCGTCGCCGGGGTGCGAGACTGGCGGGCGTGAGCGAGCGCGACGAGGAGTTGCTGACCGGCGGCGGCGTCAACCTGGTGGTGCGGGTGGGCGCCACCGTGCGCCGCCCGACCGGTCCCTGGACACCGGCCGTGCACGCGCTGCTCGGCCACCTGGCCGCCCGCGGCTTCACGGGCGCGCCGGCCGGGCACGGGATCGACGCCCAGGGCCGGGAGGTGGTCGACTTCGTCCCCGGCGAGGTGCCCAATGATCCGTTGCCCGGCTACGCCCGGTCCGACGCGGCACTCGGCGCCGTCGCCCGGCTGCTGCGCGGCTACCACGACGCCACCGAGGACTTCCCGCTCGACGGCGCGGCCACCTGGTACTTCCCGCCGCGCGAACCCGCCGAGGTGATCTGCCACGGTGACGTCGCGCCGTACAACTGCGTGTTCCGCGACGGGCGGCCGGTGACCCTGATCGACTTCGACACCGCCCATCCGGGGCCGCGCCTGTGGGACGTGGCCTACGCCGCCTACCGCTTCGTCCCGCTGGGCGACCCGCGGCACGAAGGGGCCGGTCCGGTGGCTGAGCAGGCGCGCCGGCTGCGGCTGTTCGCCGACGCCTACGGCCTGGCCGAGGGCGACCGTCCGGCGCTGCCCGCCGTCGCCGCCGAACGGCTGGACCACCTCGTCCGGCACATGCGCGAACGGGCGGCGGCGGGCGACCGGGCCTTCGCCGCGCACCTCGCCCGCGGCGACGACGTCCTGTACGGCGTGGACCGCGAGCACGTCCTGCGCCACCGCGCCCTGTTCGCCGAAGCGCTCACGGAGCCGCGTCCCCGGTAGGCGCCGGCTCCCGGGCCGGGGTGGGAAGAGCGGGGCGTCGCGCGGGGTTGCAGTCGATCGTGGAGACGACCGAGGTTGTGGTGATCGGCGCCGGGCAGGCGGGTCTGTCCAGTGCGTACTTCCTGCGGCGGTTCGGGATCGAGACGCTGGTGCTCGACGCGGCGCAGGGGCCCGGGGGAGCGTGGCGGCACCGGTCGCCGTCGCTGACCATGGGCAAGGTGCACGGCGTCTTCGACCTGCCCGGCGCGCCGGGCGGCCTGGAGGCGGCCGGTGACCGGCCCGCGGCGGAGGTCGTCCCGGAGTACTACGGCGACTACGAGCGGCGGGTGGGGCTGGAGGTCCTGCGGCCGGTCAAGGTGACGGCCGTACGGGAGGGTGAGGGCGGGCGGCTGGTCGTGGCGGCGGACGCGGGGGAGTGGGCGGCCGGGGCCGTGGTCAACGCGACCGGCACCTGGACCCGGCCGTACTGGCCGTACTACCCGGGGGCCGCGGGCTTCCTGGGCGAGCAGCTGCACTACGCGGGCTATCGCGGGCCGGAGGCGTTCGCGGGCCGGCGGGTGGTCGTGGTCGGGGGCGGGGCCTCGGCGATGCACGTGCTGTCGGAGGTGGCCGACGTCGCGGCGCAGACCGTCTGGGTCACCCGCCGCCCGCCGGTCTTCAGGGACGGCGACTTCGGCGAGGACGCCCGCCGGGAGGCCGTCGCCCTGGTGGAGGCGCGGGTACGGGCCGGGTTGCCGCCGCAGAGCGTGGTCGGCGTCACCGGGCTCGGCTACAGCGTCGTCGTGCGCCAGGCGCTGGCCAAGGGGGCGCTGGAGCGGCTGCCGATGTTCGGCCGCCTCACCCCGTACGGCGTGGAGTGGGCGGACGGGCGGCAGCAGGCGGCGGACGTCGTCGTGTGGGCCACCGGCTTCCGGTCGGCGCTCGACCACCTCGCGCCGCTGCGCCTGCGGGAGCCGGGCGGCGGCGTCAAGGTGGACGGGACGCGGGTCGTCAGGGAGCCGCGGCTGCAGCTCGTCGGCTACGGGCCGTCGGCCAGCACGGTCGGCGCCAACCGCGCCGGCCGCACCGCCGCCCGCAACATTCGCGCGCTGCTGGCCTCCCGCCCCGCCCTCCCGGCGGCCTGAACCTCGCTCCCTCAGGCGCGGGGATCGGTTGGGGGCTGGTCATCGGATGCGTCGGCCCCACCCTCGCTCCCTCTGGCGCGGGGATCAGTTCTCGGCGACGCCGAAGGCGGTCCAGCCGAGGTCGGGGAAGCCCGCCGCCTTGGCGACGGCGGCCGAGGCGGTGTTGCCGACCCCGTGCATGTACGTCGGCACCGCACCCTCGTCCAGCACCCGCCGCGCCGCCTGCGCCACCAGCCGTCTGGCCAGGCCGCGCCCCCGGGCCTCAGGAGCGGTGACCACCGACAGTTCCCGTCCGAAGCGGTCGTGCCGCTTGATGCCCACCCCGGCCAGGTGATCGCCGGTCTCGGGGTCCACGGCCACCAGCACCTCGCCGCCGAACACGCGCAGCCATCCGGGGACGGTGTCGTCCGTCGCGGGGATCCACTGCCCGGCGTCGGGCAGGGGAGCGGGCTCGGTGGTCCACCGGAAGACGGCGTCGAACCAGCCGCGATCCCCATATCCGATCAGCGCGGGGATCTCCCGGAGCGTGCGTACGGCGCTCACCCGGGCGACGTGCTCGGGCGGCACCGACAACACCGCCCCCTCCGGGGTGCCGACGCCGAGGGCGGGGTGCACGCGGCCGTCCCAGGCGGGCAGCGTACGCAGCGGCGAGCCTGTGACGTCGAGGTTTCCCGTGGGGGGCCAGGCCCCGAGCCATTCGCGCAGATGATCGGTAAGAGCCACGGATCTACTATAGGAAGTAGGAAAAATACCGATTGAGATAGGGGTCTGGTTACTCCCGCGAAGGGGCTCGACACGGCGTGTTACATTCGGCTAGCGTCCTGACATAAGGATCTATATCCGGTCAGGAGGGCCCGACATGGCTGTTCCCGGTTACACGGAGATCCGGGAACTCGGTCACGGAGGGACCGGCCGCGTCATGCTCGCCGTCCGCGACTCCGACGGCTTACCGGTCGCGATCAAGCACCTGTCTGAGACCCTGCGCGAGGACGGCGAGTTCGCCGCCCGCTTCCGCGCCGAGGCCCGGGTCATCGGCGAGATCGACAGCCCCCACACCGCCCGCCTGCTGGACTACGTCGAGGCCGGGGGCGCGTCCGCCATCGTGATGGAGCTGGTCGACGGCGTCACGCTGCGCCGCCTGATCGCCGGGGAGGGCGGCACCGGCGTGGAGGCCGCGCTCACCGTGCTGAAGGGGGCGCTGCTCGGCCTGGCCGAGGCGCACCGGCGCGGGGTGGTGCACCGCGACTTCAAGCCCGAGAACGTCATCGTCACCACGAACGGCGACAGCAAGCTGGTCGACTTCGGCGTGGCGGCCCGCTTCGGCGAGACAGGCGCCCTGGCCGGCACCCCCGCCTACATGGCCCCCGAGCAGTGGGACGACGCCCCGGCCGGCCCGGCCACCGACGTGTACGCCGCCACCCTGGTCTGCTACGAATGCCTCACCGGCCGCCGCCCGTTCACCGCCGCGAACCTGGCCGCCCTGGCCTTCCAGCACCAGCACATGCCGCCCCCGCTGGAGAAGGTGGACGGACGGCTGCGCGGGCTGATCGAGCACGGCCTGGCCAAGGACCCCGCCGACCGGCCGGCCTCGGCCGAGGCGTTCCTGGCCGAGCTGGAGGAGGTGGCGCACGGGACGTACGGTGCGGGGTGGGAGCTGCGCGGGCGGTCGGGGCTGGCCGTGCTGGCGATGCCGTTCGCCGCGTTGCTCCCGTCGGCCGGGACCGGCGCGGGCGGCATCTTGGAAGGCGGCGTGGACAGCGGTGCGGCGAGCGGGGCCTCTACGGCCACCGGCGTGGTGCGCAGCTCGCTGGGGGCGCCGGCCAAGTCGGCGGTGACCGGCGGGCTGGTGCTGGCGACGGCGGCGGCGGTGGCGTCGACGTTCGTGATCTGGAGCGGGTCGCCCTCGCCCTCGACCGACAGCGGCACCGCGCTGCCGCCCGTGTCCACGGGGACCGCCTCGATGACGGCGCCCGTCTCGCCGGAGCCGGTGACCCCGGTGACGCCCGTGCCCAGCGGGTCCGGGACGGTCTCGCCGCCGGTGATCGTCACCGCCGGGCCCAGCGGGCAGCCGACCGGGCCGCCCGCCACGGCGGGGCCCGCGTCGTCCGCGCCGGCTTCGTCCGCGCCTGCTACGCCTCCCGCCTCGGCGACCGCCGGTGACCGGCCGCCGGGTCCGTCCGGCAGGCCGACCGGCAGGCGGACGGAGACCGGGTCGCCGCCCACGCGCTCGGCGCCGCCGTCCACCCGGCCGCCCGTCACCCGTCAGCCCGCCGGTGACCCGGCCTCGACCCGTCCGCCCGCCACCGGCGGCCCCGCCACGAGCGCCCCCGCGCCCAGGCCGGCCGCCACGAGCGCGCCCGCTCCCGAGCCGCCTCCCGCCAAGACCCACAAGCCGCTCCTGTCCGTCTCGGTCGGGTTGTCGCTCGGCGGCTCCCTGCTCGGCGGTGGCGGAGGCGGGCTGCTGGACGCCGACCTCGACGTCGGGCTCGGGTCCAGCCTGCTCGGCATGCTCGTGGTGCCCGGATCGGCGCTGGTCGGAGGGCGTATGGCGGTCAGACGCATACGAAAATCCCGTAGTCAGGAAAAGTCATAAGTTGCGGGGAAGGATGCTTGATCCCCTACTATCAGCGTCGGATAGAGGGCGTCCCGGAGTCTGATTAGCTCCTGACCGGAACCTGCCCTGCGGCTCAGGCTAAGGAGGACAGTGGCGGTCGCCTCCCCCGCCGTGGGTCACGTCGCGCGGGCCACGGTCGCCGTCCTGACCGGGCTGGTCCTGATGGCGGGCAACGCCTCAGCGGGGCTCGCGGCCCCCAAGCCCTCCGTGAAGCAGCTCAAGAAGGAGCTGGCCGCGATGAGCAAGGAGTCGGACCGGCTGATCGAGGAGTACTACAACGGCCGCCGCGCCCAGCAGCAGGCCGAGAAGACGGAGAAGGCCGCGCGCGAGCGGCTGGCCGCCGCCCAGGAGGTCTACGACCGGGAGTCGCTCCAGCTCAGGACGCTGGCCGTGGCCCAGTACATCGGCGGCGAACCCAACCAGGTCGCCCTGTTCACCGCCAGCGAGGACCCGGACGGGTTGTTGCGCCGCCTGGCGCTCAGCCGTCACCTCATCGACGTCCAGGACGCCCGTCTGCGCGGCTACGCCCAGGTCAGGGACGAGCGCCGCAAGGCCGAGGAGGAGGCCGCGGCCCGCTCCGAGGAGCTCGGGACGGCGGTGGCCGACCTGGAACGGCGCAAGGAGAAGGCCGAGAAGCTGATCGAGCGGATCAGGGACCGGATCGACGAGCTGTACACGGCGCCGGGGGTGCGACGTCCGGACGGTACGTGGGTGCCGCAGCTCCCGGACGGCTCCGAGAACATCACGCCGCGCATGCGCCTGGTCAAGACGTTGATCAAGGAACGGTTCGCGGTGCCGATGGGGATCGGCTGCTACCGGACGATCCAGGACGGCGGCGAGCACCCCCTCGGCCGGGCCTGCGACTTCATGCTCAGCCACGGAGGCGCGATGCCCTCGCCGGCCGAGGTCAAGCGCGGCTACGAGATCGCGAACTGGGCGATCAAGAACTCCCGGCGCCTGGGCATCATGTACATCATCTACCGGCAGCGCATCTGGCACTCCAGGACCGGCACCTGGCGCACGATGTCCAACCGCGGCGGCACGACAGCCAACCACTTCGACCACCCGCACATCTCGGTGTATTGATCCGCGGGGGCCGGGGGCTCGGCCCACTGATTCTCCGAGGGTGGCTGGGCGCTCGGGTCTACTGATTCTGGGGGCCGGCTGGGTGCTCGGCGCGGACTCGGCCGCGGGGCTTGAGCCGGATGGAGGGGAGCGCCGGGGCGGGGAGCGGGTCGCCGTCGAAGCCCTCGACCGAGCCGAAGCCCTCGCCCTCCATCCACTCCTCGCGGAAGGCGGCGATCTCCTCGTGGGAGCGTCCCACGAAGTTCCACCACATGACGATCTCCTCGCCGAACGGCTCGCCGCCGATCAGCAGCACCCGTCCGCGCCCGGACAGCCGCAGCGTGCCGGGGCCCGGCGGCAGGTAGCGCAGCGCGCCCGGCACGGCCTGCTCGACCTCGCCGTCGAGCAGCAGCAGCCCGTGCTCGAAGCCGGGGTCGAGGGGCACCTCGCCCGTGCCGTCCACCGCGATCTCGGCGCTCACCAGGGGGCTGTGGGCGGTGGCGGGCGAGGTCACGCCGCCGAGCTCGCCCATGATCACAGTGGCCTCGAAGCCGGGGCCGGACAGCACGGGCAGGGTGGCGTGGTGCTCGAAGGCGGGGGCCGTCCGACGGTGGGCGTCGGGCAGGGCCACCCAGAGCTGCACGCCGTGCAGGGTCGTGCCCGGCGACTCCTCCGAGTGCGAGATGCCGCGCCCGGCCGTCATCAGGTTGAGCCGGCCGGGGCGCACCCGGCGCAGGCTGCCCACGCTGTCGCGGTGGAGCACCTCGCCCGCGACCAGCCAGGTCACCGTCTGCAGGCCGGTGTGCGGGTGGGGCGGCACGCGCATCAGCGCCGGTTCGGGGCCGTAGGCATCGACGAAGCACCAGGCGCCGATCATCCGGCGGTGCACGCCGGGCAGCGTCCTGCTGACCCGCATCGCGCGGGGGCCGCCCAGGGGCACCTCGCGCCCGGTCAGCACCTCGCCGCGGCCGTCGGCTTCGGCGGCGCAGCGGAGTTCCTGGGGGTCGCGTTCCATGTTGCTCACCCCATGACTGTAGGGGGCCGTACAACCCCCTACGCGTCCCGGACCGTTACCCCAGGGTCTCCCACCAGCCGTCAACGGCCTGGACGGCGGTCACGTCGACGCCCTCGCCCGGCCGGGGCACCACGATCTCGACGTCTCGTGCCTTCGCCTCCCGCCACAGCCGGTCGACCGGCTCGGCCCACGGGTGCAGCGCCAGCGTGAACGTCGCCCAGTGGACCGGCAGCAGCAGCGAGCCGCCCAGGTCGAGGTGGGCGTTGACCGCCTCCTCCGGGTTCATGTGGATGTCGGGCCAGGCCGGGCTGTAGGCGCCGATCGGCATCAGCGTCAGGTCGAACGGCCCGTGAGCGGCGCCGATGCCCCGGTAGCCCTGGAAGTATCCGGAGTCGCCGGCGTAGAACACCCGCTTGTTCGCCCCGGCCACCACCCACGAGCCCCACAGGGTGTCGTTCCTGGTGAAGGTGCGTCCGGAGAAGTGCCGGGCGGCGGTGGCGACGAAGCGCAGGCCCGCCACCTCGGCCTCCTCGTCCCAGTCGAGCTCGATGATCCGGTACAGCGGCACGCCCCACCGCTCAAGGTGCGCCCCGATGCCCAGCGGGACCAGGAACGGCGCCTTCTGGGTGCGCGTGAGCGAGCGTACGGTGGCCATGTCCAGGTGGTCGTAGTGGTCGTGCGAGATCGCGATCGCATCTACCTGCGGCAGCTCGCCGAGGTCGACCGGCAGCGGGTGGTGCCGCTTGGGGCCGACGAGCTGGGAGGGGGAGACCCGGTTGCTCCACACCGGGTCGAACAGCACCCGCTTGCCCTCGATCTCCACCAGCGTGGAGGCGTGGCCGTACCAGACCGCGCGCAGGCCGTCGGCGGGCGGCGGGCCGGACGGGGGCAGGCGCAGCGGGATGGGCCCGGCCGGATGCCGCTGCTCCTTGTTCCTGCCCAGCTCGGCGAGCAGCCCCACGGGCGGCGTGGTCATCAAGGTGGTCGGCTCGGGCATGGGGTTGACGAAGGTGTCGCCCCTGAACTGCGGCGAGCGCCGCATCCTGCCCGCCCGGTCCGGCCCTGACGTCAAAGGCCGCACACCCAGCTCGGCCGGTATCCCGCGCAACGCCCATCCGGCCGCGGCGGCCACCGCGCCGCCCGCGAGGATCCGCCGTGCGGTCCGCATTCCTGCCATTGCCCACGCTCCCCTGGAGATGATGTCCATCCCGCCCAACCGGACGGGATTCCCCGGTGTTCCCGTTCTACGATATATCGCGATAGTTCAAACCGTCTTGATCGCTCCGCCGTCGATGACGTAGTCGGCGCCGTTCACGCTTCCGGCGTGCGGCGAGGCCAGGTACGTCACCAAGGTGGCGACTTCTTCCGGTTCGACGAACCTACCGGTCGTCATTCCGGTGACCGACGGCAGCCCCGCGAGCAACTGCTCGTGCTCCATGCCGAGCGAGGCGGCCAGGGCGGCGCCGTACCCGTCGGGGGCCTCCCACAGGGCGGTGCGCGCGGCGCCGGGGGAGACGGTGGCGACGCGCACCCCCTGCGGGCCGAACTCCTCGGCCAGGGCCTTGCCGAACGCCGTCAGCGCGGATTTGGCGACGGTGTAGACCATCGGCCCCATGTGCGGCGCGCGGGCGCCGTTGGAAGAGATGTTGATCACAGTGCCGCGCCGGCGCAGCAGGCTGGGCATCGCGGCCCTGGTGGCCCGCACGGCGCTGAGGAAGTTCAGGTCGTAGGCCTGGCGCCAGGCGTCGTCGTCGAAGCCGAGGAAGCCGCCGAGCTGCCCCTGGCCGCTGTCGCCGCCGCCCACGTTGTTGACCAGGAGGTCGATCTCGTCGAGCTCGGCCAGCGCCCGTTCGACCAGCTCGGCCGGGCCCGCCGCGGTGGACAGGTCGGCGGTCACGACGGTCGCGCCGGTGCGCTCCAGCTCGGGGGAGATCGTGCGGGCCGCGGCCACGACCCGCATGCCCTCGGCGCTCAGCGCCTCGACGATCGCCAGCCCCAGCCCCCTGCTCGCCCCGGTGACGACGGCGGTCTTGCCGGTGAGTCGCATGTCCATGAGAAACGCCTTTCTTGCATCAGCGGTGATGCGATGACTCTAGAACTTGCAACACTGATGACGCAACTTCGGCTGGAAAGGGAACTGTCCTGTACCCTCTGGGCTGTGAGTGGGACGACGCGGGCCCTGCGGTCCGACGCGGAGCGGACGGTCAGGACGATCCTGGAGGCCGCCGAACGGGTGCTCAGCAGGAACCCGGCGGCCAGCATGGAGCAGATCGCCGAGGCGGCCGGGGTGGCGCGCACCACCGTCCACCGGCGCTTCGCCTCCAGGGACGCACTGGTGGAGGCGATGACGGAGTGGGCGACCCGGCAGTTCGCCGCCGCCGTGGACGCCGCCCGTCCCGAGCAGGCGCCGCCGCTGGTGGCGCTCTACCAGGTGACGGCGAACGTGCTGCGGGTGAAGATCGACTGGGGGTTCGCGATGAGCCGCGCGTCGGTGGCCGGAGTGGTGGGGACGGAGGTGGCCCGGGTGCACTCCGAGGTCGAGGCGAGGTGCGACCAGCTGTTCCGGCAGGCGCGGACCACCGGGGTGCTGCGGGAGGACGTGGAGCCGGAGTGGGCCCGGCGGGTCTACTACGCGCTGATCCACGAGGCGGCGCAGAGCCGGGACGGAGAGCCGGAGGCGCTGGCCGCGCGGCTGGTGGACACCATGCTCCGGGGCCTGGGCCCAGGCCCCGGCCTCCCACCCGCCCCCACCGTGCCCTCTGTTCCCGCGCCCACCCCGACCGCGCCCACCCCGACCGCGCCCACCCCGACCGCGCCCCCTGCGCCCGACCCCACCGCGCCCGCCCCCTGACTCCGCCCCCTTCCTCCGCGGTGAGCCTGCCCGGCGGGCCGGGCGGCTCCTGGCCCTTCCGCTGGCGGGAGCTTCGAGCCCGTCCGAGAGTGGCCCGTCGACCCGGTGCTCGTGTCGCCCGCCGTGCTTCGCTCAGGGTTTGCGGGTCAGGGCGTCGCGGCGTTCCTCCGGCCGGCGTTCGGGGTGGGGCCATGGGTTCGGACGGCAGCGGCCCAGCGACTTGGACTGCTGGACCATCACCGGAGCCGGCCGGCCCGGGCCGGGGCAGGCGCGGTGGCCGTGTCCCAGGCTGTGGCCGACCTCGTGGCTGATGACGTAGTCGCGGTAGGCGGCCAGGTCGCCGTCGTACTGGGGGACGCCGTCCGCCCAGCGGACCGCGTTGATGACCGAGCGGGTCCCGTTCCAGCACGACAACGTGCCGCCGGTGCGCAGCGGCAGGCACTGGCGGACGGTCAGCTCCGGGCTGGACAACGCCACCCGGACCCGTACCGGACCGTGGTCGACGCGCTGGAAGCGGGCCCATCCGCGCGGGTCGTTGAGTGTCCGGTGCACGGCCGCCGCGAACACGGCCCCGTCGATCGGCAGGCCGCGTTCGACCTCCACCAGGTAGCGCACCACCTCACCCTCTCCGGGCCGGGCGGCCGCGCCGCCGGGCACCACGGCGTACGAGCCCGAAGCGGCGTACGGCACCTTGACGTGCTCCGCGGGAAGCGGAGTCGGCGCGGGGACGGAGGGACGGGGCGGAGGCGTGACGGACGGCGCGGGAGTGATCCGCTTTCCAGAGCCCTCGGGCCCGTCCGCTCGTTCCGGGGCGGAGGCGCATCCGGCCGCCAGCAGCACAATGATCAGCAGCGCGAGCAGCGGCAACGCGGCCTCCCCACGAGATCACGATGGGGAGGAATCCACCATATCCGCGCAGTGCTGCATGGATCATGCCGGGGTCCGGCCAACGCCGGCCTACCCGCCTACACCCCCTTCCGGACGCGGCCCAGCCACGGATGGCCTCCCGGCCGTCCTTCATGCGGCGTCCGGCCGGTCACTCGCGGGCGGGTCAGACGGCGGGCGGCGCGTAGGGGGTGAGGTCGATGGGAGACTGTTCGTCGAGGGCCAGCCTGGCCACGAGCTCGCCGGTGAACGGGCCGGCCGTCAGGCCGTACGCGCTCAGCCCCGTCGCCACCACCACCCGGGGGGTGAGCCGGCCGATGAGGGCGGGGCCGGGGGCGTTGACCGGGCGCAGGCCGACCCTGGTCTCCGACACCGTCGCCCCGAACAGGCCGGGCGCCACCCGCAACCCCGCCGCGATCACCTCGTCGAGCCCGCCCATCGTGACCCGCGGCGCGAACCCGACGTCCTCCACGGTCGCGCCGATCACGACCCGCGAGCCGGGGAACCCCAGCAGGTACGGCCCGCTCCTGGGCAGCACGATGGGCCAGAACGCGGTGTCCACGCCGTCGAGCGTGGCGTGCAGGATCTGCCCCCGCCGGGGGAACACCGGGAGCTCCACCCCGAGCGGACGGCACACCTCGCCGGTCCACGCCCCCGCGGCCACGATCACGACGTCCGCCTCCAGCGGGACGCCCTCGTCGGCGGGCGCCCGATCGGCCGCGGGAAACCCGGCGGGCTCGGCCGGACGGGCGGGCCGGACGGGCGCGGCAGGCTGGACGGATTCGGCGGGCGCGGGCGGGATCGGCGCGGGGCCCTCCGGGGAGCCGTCAGGGGGACCGCCGAAGGGGGCGTCGCCCGCCGCTGCGACCGGCCCCTCGGCGGACGCCTCAAGGGGGCTCTCGGTCAGGTCCCCGGTGGAGGACGGCGTGAGAGGGGCGGCCTGCCGCCAGGAGGCGGTCTCGCCGCCCGCCGCCTCGGCACCGGGGCCGGTCCACTGCCGCCCGTCGCCCGCCGGGGGCTCCTCGTCGGCGGCGTGCAGGCGTACCCGCCCGTCGGGGGTGAGGACGGCGTCGCCCCTCAGCACCTCGGCGCCCTGGGCGACGGCGGCGCGCAACAGCGCGTCACGCACGGCGCCGCCGTCCACCCGGGCGGCGCCGGGCACGAGCAGCGCGCTGAGGTCGTCGGACAGCGGCGGGAACAGGTCGGACGGCGTGAGCACGTCGGTGACCTCGCCCATCTCGGGCGCGTCGGCGTAGCGGCGGCGCAGCAGCGCGCGCACCGGTTCGAGATCGACCGGGTCCTCCGCCACGAGCAGGGCCCCGACCTTGGCGTAGCCGATGTCCTCGCCCAGGGCCTCGACCAGCGCCGGGTAGTGGCGGGCGCCCTCCTTGGTCAGCCGGTACCAGGCGTCGTCCTCCGGATGGTCCACCCAGGGGCACACGATGCCCGCGCCCGCCTGGGTCGCCTGCCCCTGGGAACCGCGGTCCACCACGGTCACGGCCACGCCACGGCCGCTCAGGTAGTAGGCCGCGCTCGCTCCGACGATCCCGCTGCCGATCACCACAACACGCATGGACCCATGATCGCAGGCGTGGGTGACCTCGGACGATGACCGGATCGTGCGCTTACCATCCGGATACTCCCTCACGCCCATCCATGGGGTCAGGGACCCGGCGGCGCGGTCAGCCCACGCCCCACCCGTGCGTCTGCATGAGGACGGACGCCACCCGCGCGAACCGGTCGCCGTCGAGCACCGCGCCCTCGCGGCGGATGTCGGCCTCGTCGAGCACGAAGACCCGGTCGAGCCGCAGGTACGACACCCGCCCGTCGCGGCCCCACGCGCCGACCTCCAGCCAGTCGGGGCCGTCGTCGCCCTTGCTGGACAACATCATGCCGAGCAGCCTGCGCCCGGTACGGCCCACGACCAGCAGCGGCCTGTCCTTGCCCCGCGACGGATCCTCCTCGTACGGCACCCACGCCCACACGATCTCCCCCGGATCGGCCAGGCCGTCGAGGTCGGGGGAGTAGGCCAGAGTGACGGGCCCGTTGAGCGAGTGGACCTCGCGTACGACGCCCCGGTCGGGCCGGGGGTCCTCACCTAGATCACGCATTGTGGGAGCCTACGGCGGCGGGCCGCCCGAAATCCACCCGGCCTCAGGGAACGGGGGAGGCCAGCAGACGGCGTAAGGCCGCCGGGGTGTGGCCGACGTGGCGGCGAACCGTGCGGGTCAGGTGGGCCTGGTCGGCGAACCCGAGGTCGGCGGCGAGCGCGGCCAGGCCGGTCTCGCCGCTCTCCAGCCGGTCGAGCGCCCGGCTCACGCGCACCCGGTTGCGGTAGTGGGTCAGCGAGACGCCCAGCTCGCGGGTGAAGGCCCGGCTGAGCCGGTAGGGGGAGACGGCCAGGAGCTCCGCCAGCGGCAACAGCCCGGCGGCCGCCGGATGATCGGCCGAGATCGCCTCGCGGGCGGCCTCGGCGATGGCGGCGGGGGAGCGGACAGGGGAACGGACAGGGGAACGGGCGGGGGAGCCGGCAGGGCCGGGGGCGGGCGTGGGCGCGGCGGCCGGGGTGGCGGGCCCGGCCAGCTGGGTGAGGGTGGCGCTGGTCAGTGACAGGAGGGACTCGACCAGCGCGAAGTCGGGGTCTCCCGCGCGGGCGGCGGCCAGCAGGCGCCGGTGCGCGAGCTCGAAGCGGGCGTCGACGTAGACGGTCGGGCGGGCGAGCCGGGTGCCGTCGCCCGCCAGCGTGCGCCAGAGCGCGGGGGACAAGGACAGGGAGGTGCAGACGTCGCCGCCCGCCGGGTGGGCGAAGCGCTCCTCCTCGCCGGGCGCGCCCAGGTAGGCCATCGTCGGGTCCACGGCGGCCGGGCGGCCGTCGGCCATGCGGCGGAACGCGCCGCGGTGGACCAGCACCATGCGGTGGGCGCGGCCGACCTCGGGCCGTGACCAGCCTCGGTGGTCGTCGACGCAGGTCACCAGGTCGAGGGTGAAGCCCTTCCCACGGGCCAGCTGTCTGGAGGATCGCACCCGCCGAACGTTACGCGCCGCCTCCGACAATCTCCCCCGCCACGGCCCGGGGCCTGTGGCGCCTGGGGGCATGGCATCGGCGGAGATACGGGGTGGAGGGGTGGAGGTGAGGGGTGGAGGCGTGGGGTGGATCGGGCGAGGCAACTCCGGAAAGGGCGTGGAGCGGAGGTGTGGTGGGGCGGGCGAGTGTGCGGCGGTAGGGGGCGGGCGGGGTGCAAGGATGTTCAAGACCCGGTGTCGTCGTCACCGGCAAGGTGGGCGACATGACAACGATGATTTCCTCCATAGTCGTCGACTGCGCCGACCCCGTCGCCCTGGCGGCCTTCTACGCCAAGGCGACCGGCTGGCAGGTCGCCGGCTCCGACCCCGAGTACGCCACCGTCACCGGCGGCCCCGTGCAGCTGGCCTTCCAGCGGATCGACGGCTACCAGGGCCCGGGCTGGCCGAACGACGGCAAGCACCTGCATCTCGACCTCACCGTCCCCGACGTCGCGGAGGCGAAGCGGACGTTGGTCGCCCTGGGCGCCACCCTGCCCGACCAGCAGCCGGGCGGTGACGAGTGGACGGTGGTGCTCGACCCCGAGGGTCACCCGTTCTGCGTGATGGCCGGCTAGAGCCCGGCGAAGAACGCCCTGACGTCCTCGGCCAGCAGATCGGGGGCCTGGAGGGCGGCGTAGTGACCGCCGCGCGCCGGCTCCGACCAGCGCACCACGTTGTGGGAGCGCTCGGCGTAACGGCGGACCGTGCTGTCGCCCGGGAAGACGGCCACGGCCGTCGGCGTCCTGCCGGGCTCGGCGGGCGGCGCCCAGTCGCCGCCGCTCTCGCGGTACAGGCGCGCCGAGGAGCCGGCGGTGCCGGTCAGCCAGGTGATGGTGACATCGGTCAGGACGTCGTCGGGGGCGACCCCGCCGACGTCCTGGCCCCAGCTCGCGAACGCGTCCAGGTGCCAGGCGAGCTGGCCGGCGGGTGAGTCGGCCAGGGCGTAGGCCAGGGTCTGCGGCCTGGTGCCCTGGACGGCGGCGTAGCCGGAGAACTCGCGGTGCCAGCGCTCGATCCGCCGCGCGCGCTCGGTCTCGGCCTCGGTCAGTCCGGACAGGTCGTCGGAGACGAAGGCCGTGAGCGCGTTCAGGTGCACGCCCACCACCCGGTCGGGGACCGTCCGGGCCAGCGCGGGGGAGACGAGCGAGCCGAAGTCGCCGCCCTGGAGGCCGTACCGGTCGTAGCCGAGGCGGTCCATGAGCTCGATCCAGGCGGCGGCGACGCGGCGCACGCCCCAGCCGGTCTCGGTGGTGGGGCCGGAGAAGGCGAAGCCGGGCACGGACGGGATGACGAGGTGGAAGTCCCGGGCGAGCGGCTCGGCCACCCGGGAGAAGTCGGCGAACGTGCTGGGCCAGCCGTGCGTCAGCAGCAGCGGCAGCGCGTCCGGGCGCGGCGAGCGTACGTGGGCGAAGTGCACGCGCTGGCCGTCGATCTCGGTCGTGTACTGCGGCAGCTCGTTGAGCCGCGCCTCGTGCGCCCGCCAGTCGTAGCCGTCCAGCCAGTACGCGGCCAGCTCGCGCACGGCCTCGGGCGGCACGCCGTAGGACCAGCCGACCCCGTCCAGGGCGTCCGGCCAGCGCGTACGGTCCAGCCGCGCCCGCAGGTCGTCGATCGCGGACTGTGGGACGTCGATGACGAATCGGTTCATGCCACCCACGCTAGGCACCATTGCGGTCAGGAACGGGCCACAATGGACAGTGTGCTCGACACCTCGGCGCGGCTCCTGCGCCTGCTCTCCCTCCTGCAGACCCGGCGCGAGTGGCCCGGCGCGGAGCTGTCGAACCGGCTCGGCGTGGCCCCGCGCACGCTGCGCCGCGACATCGAACGGCTGCGCGGCCTCGGCTACCCGGTGGGCTCCACGCCGGGGGTGGCCGGCGGCTACCGGCTCGGTCCGGGCGCGGAGCTGCCGCCGCTGCTACTCGACGACGAGGAGGCGGTGGCCGTCGCGGTCGGCCTGCGCACGGCCGCGGGCGGCACGGTGACCGGCATCGAGGAGACCTCGCTGCGCGCCCTGGCCAAGCTCGAACAGGTGCTGCCCGCCCGCCTGCGGCAGCGCGTGAACGCCCTGCAGACGCACACCGTGCGCGTCGGCGGGCAGGGCCCGACGGTCGATCCCGAGCTGCTGATCCGCATCACCGCCGCCTGCCGCGACCGCGAGCAGCTCCGCTTCGACTACACCGACCACGAGGGCGCCGTCACGCTGCGGAAGGCCGAGCCGCACAGCCTGGTCAGCAAGGGCAACCGCTGGTACCTGGTCGGCTGGGACGTCGACCGCCAGGACTGGCGCACGTACCGGGCCGACCGGATCGAGGTGCGCACGCCGAACGGCCCGCGCTTCGCCCCGCGCGAGCCGCCGGAGGCCGACGTCGCCGCCTGGGTGCGGCACCGGCTCGGCCACGAGATGTGGCCGGTCCAGGCCCGTTTCCTCATCCACGCGCCCGCCGCACACCTGGCCGGCCGCGTCGCCGGCCAGGTCGAGCCCATGGACGAGGCCCGCTGCGTGCTCACCATGCGCGGCGACGACCTGCACCTGATGGCCGTGGCCGTGGCCTTCCTCGACGTCGACTTCGAGGTGCTCGAACCGGCCGAGCTGAAGGAGCGCCTGCGCGCACTGGGACGGCGGCTGCTCTCTTCTAGAATATGATTCGGTGATGGCGACGTCAGCGTTCTTCACGCGCAAGGAGGGCGAGTTCGTGCCCGCCCCGCACGCGCGCAGCCCCTGGTCCCCCGACATGCTCCACGGCCGTCTGCTCGGCGGCCTGGCCGCGAGCGCCCTGGAGGAGCGGCACGCCGAGCCCGGCCTGCACTTCGCCAGGCTGACCGTCGACCTGTTCCGCAACAGCCCGATGCTGCCGGTGACGGTGGAGACCACCCTGGTCAGGGACGGGCGGCGGATCCGGGTCGCCGACGCCGTGCTCTCCACCGCGCAGGGCGTGATCGGCCGGGCCTCGGCCGTGCTGCTCCGGCAGGGCGAGCAGCCCGGCGGCAGGCTGCCGCACACGCCCGCCTGGGACGAGCCGCCGCCCGCCGGCGCCCCGGCCGAGGGGCAGGGCTGGAATCCGCCGTTCGACCTGTGGCGGCTGACCGACTGGGGCCAGGGCGGGCGCGACCGGGTGTGGCTGCGGGAGACGCACCCCCTGGTGGACGACGAGCCGCTGACGCCGCTCACCCGCGCCGCCCTGGCCGCCGACTTCGCCAGCCCGCTGGCCAACGTCGGCTCGGCGGGCGTCAGCTTCATCAACGCCGACTACACGCTGACGCTGGCCCGCCTGCCCGAGGGCGAGCTGATCGGCGTCGAGGCCGGCGGCCACCTCAGCGCGGAAGGTGTGGCGACCGGCCAGGTCACCCTGCACGACACGACGGGCCCGATCGGGTTCTGCGTGGTCACGGCGGTCGCCAACCCGGTCGCCCTGACCGGCCGCTGACCTCCCGGCGACCACCCGGCGACCTCCCGGCGAGCGAGGTCAGGCGGGGCTCTCGGTGCGGTCGCCCGACCAGTCGGTGTGGAAGGCGCCCTCCCGGTCGACCCGGTGGTAGGTGTGCGCGCCGAAGTAGTCGCGCAGTCCCTGCACCAGCGCGGCCGGCAGGCGGTCGCGGCGCAGCCCGTCGTAGTAGGCCAGCGCGGAGGAGAAGCCCGGCGTCGGCACGCCGATCCGCACGGCCGTGGTCACCACGCGCCGCCACGCCTCCTGCGCGGCGTTCAGCGCGGCGGCGAAGGTGGGGTCGGCCAGCAGCGTCGGGAGCTGCCGGTCGGCGTCGTACGCGGTGCGGATGCGGTCGAGGAACTTGGCCCGGATGATGCAGCCGCCGCGCCAGATGGTGGCCATGGCGCCGGGGTCGACGTCCCAGCCGTACTCCTTGGAGGCGGCGGCGATCTGGTCGAAGCCCTGCGCGTAGGCGACGATCTTGGACGCGTACAGGGCCTGGCGGACGTCCTCGATCAGCTCGCGCCCGCCGACGCCGGACAGCTTCGGGCCCTCCAGCGACGCGGCGGCGGCGCGCTGCTCGGGGTGGCCCGACAGCGCGCGGGCGAAGACCGCCTCGGCGATGCCGGTCACCGGGACGCCCAGGTCGAGCGCGCTCTGCACGGTCCAGCGGCCGGTGCCCTTCTGCTCGGCCTGGTCCACCACGACGTCCACGAACGGCTTGCCCGTGGCCGCGTCCACCTGCTCCAGCACCTCGGCGGTGATCTCGATCAGGTACGAGTCCAGCTCACCCCGGTTCCACTCCCTGAACACCTCGGCCAGCTCGGCCGGCGTCGCGCCCAGGGCCTGGCGCAGCAGGTCGTAGGACTCGGCGATGAGCTGCATGTCCGAGTACTCGATGCCGTTGTGCACCATCTTCACGAAGTGCCCGGCGCCGTCGGGGCCGACGTGCACCGCACACGGCACCCCGTCCACCTTGGCCGAGATGTCCTGCAGGATCGGGCCCAGCGCCTCCCACGACTCCTTCGAGCCGCCCGGCATGATGCTCGGGCCGAGCAGCGCGCCCTCCTCGCCGCCGGAGATGCCGGTGCCGACGAAATGGATGCCACGCTCGCGCAGCGCCGCCTCACGCCGCCGGGTGTCCTGGAAATGCGCGTTGCCGCCGTCGACGATCATGTCGCCCGGCTCCATCAGCTCGGCGAGCTGGTCGATCACCGCGTCGGTGCCCGGACCGGCCTTCACCATGATGATCGCCCGCCGCGGCCGCTTCAGCGACGCCACGAACGCGGCCAGCTCCTCGGCCGGCAGGAACGTGCCCTCCCCGCCGAACTCCCTGACCAACTGCTGGGTACGGGCCGTCGTGCGGTTGTGCACGGCGACGGCGTACCCGTGCCTGGCCAGGTTCCTGGCCAGGTTCCGCCCCATGGTGGCCAGGCCGGTGACGCCGATGTCTGCCAAATCCATCTCAATGCTCCTCTGTGGGGGATACGCACGATCAAGCTGGGAGGCTCGGCGAGATATTCCCCCGTCGCTCAGGAGGGGGAGCGCACGCCGAGCTCGTCCAGCCTGTCGAGCATGTCCGCCGGGTCGGCGTACACGCGGAAGGCCCCGGCGCGTTCGAGCTCGTCCCTGCCATATCCACCGGACAGCAGCCCGATGCCGAGCGCGCCCGCCCGGCGGGCGGCCAGCAGGTCCCAGACGCTGTCGCCCACCACCATCGCATGCAGCGGGTCCACCTGGACGAGCGCCGCACCGGCCAGGAACAGATCCGGGTCCGGCTTGGCCCGCCGCACCAGGTCGCGGGTGACCATCGGGGTGTCCTCCGGCAGGCCGAGCATGCCCAGCGCGAGCCGGGCCGTACGGGCGTAGCCGCTGGTCGCGATGGCCCACGGCACGCCGCGCGAGCTCAGCTCGCCGAGCAGCTCGGCGGCCCCCGGCAGCGGCCGCACGGACTCCACCTGCTGCTCGTACGCCTCGGCGTGGGTGACCTGCAGCTCGTCGATCTGCTCCGGAGTCAGCTTCAACCCGGTCTCGCGCAGCAGCGCGCTGACGAACAGGCCGCCGCTCATGCCGATGCGCCGGTGGATGCGCCACACCGACAGGTCGATCCCCATCCCGGACAGCGCCTGCCGCCAGGCGATGACGTGCTGGTAGACGCTGTCGATCAGGGTGCCGTCCAGGTCGAACAGGAACGCGGGCGTGGGGGCCTGCGGGAAGTCGTTCATGACGTCCATGACACCATGTGAGGCATGCGGATCATCATCGCGGGTGGGCACGGGAAGATCGCGTTGAGGCTGGCCGAGCGGCTCGGGTCCGGCGCGGTCGGCCTGGTGCGCAACCCCGCGCACGTGGCCGACGTCGAGGCCACGGGGGCCGAGGCCGTGCTGTGCGACCTGGAGAGGGCCACGGCCGACGAGGTGACGGAGATCCTGCGCGGCGGCGACGCCGTGATCTTCGCGGCCGGCGCGGGCCCCGGCAGCGGCGCGGCCCGCAAGGACACCGTCGACCGGGCCGCGTCCGTGCTGATGGCCGACGCCGCCGAGCGTGCGGGCGCGCGGCGCTTCATCCAGATCTCCTCCATGGGCGCCGGCCGCCCGCCCGCGCCGGGCAGCGACGCGGTCTGGGCCGCCTACATCGAGGCCAAGACCGCCGCCGAGGACGACCTGCGCGCCCGCGACGGCCTGGCCTGGACGATCCTGCGCCCCGGCCGCCTGACCGACGAGCCGGGCACGGGCCTGGTCCGGCTGGCCCCCGAGGTGCCGCCCGGCTCGGTGCCCCGCGACGACGTGGCCGCCGTCGTCCTCGCGCTCCTGGACAATCCGGGCACCGCGCATCGGACGCTGGAGCTTGTTTCGGGCGAAACTCCTGTCATCGATCTGGTGGCCACTGAGTAATGCGTCCCTTTTGCCGATTGCTGGCTATGACTTGCGGCTTCTTCGGCTAGATGTCCCCCTGATGCACTAGGGGGAGATCAAATGTCGGACATGCCGTTCAGGTCGTTCTTCGGGGGAGATCCGTTCAGGGGGTTCGAGGAGCTCACCGGGCGGGTGTTCGGCGGGATGGAAGGCTGGCCGCCGTCGCGTCCCGGCGTGCAGCGGGTCGACGTGGGCAAGCTGCTCAGCGCCTCGGCGAGGGAAGTGCTCAGCCGGGCGCTGGAGGTGGCCGGGCAGCGCGGCGCGCAGGACATGGACGTCCTCGACATCCTCGACGCGCTGACCGAGTCCGACGCCACCCGCCCGCTGATGCAGGCGGCGGGCATCGACCTCGGCAGGCTGCGCGACCGCATCGACGCCCTGACCGGGCCCGGCACGGGGACCGAGCCGCCGACCACGCTCTCCCCGGCGGCCAAACGCGCCGTCCTGGACGCCCAGCGCATCTCCCGGGCCCTCCAGTCGTCCTACATCGGCCCCGAGCACCTGCTGCTCGCCGTGGCCGCCAACCCCGACTCCGGCGCCGCCCGCCTGCTCCAGGAGCAGGGCGTCTCGGCCAACGAGCTGCAGCAGGCCATCATGTCCGGCGCCTCCCGCCAGCAGCACGGCGACGGGCGGCAGCCCACCGATACCCCCGCGCTCGACGAGTACGGCCGCGACCTGACCGAGGAGGCCAGGCAGGGCAGGATCGACCCGGTCGTCGGCCGCGAGGACGAGATCGAGCAGGCCATCGAGGTGCTCTCGCGCCGCACCAAGAACAACCCGTGCCTGATCGGCGAGCCCGGCGTCGGCAAGACCGCCATCGTCGAGGGCATCGCCCAGCGCATCGTCAACGGCAGCGTGCCCGACACGCTCAAGGACCGCCGCGTCGTCGCGCTGGACCTGACCGGCATGGTCGCCGGGTCGAAGTACCGGGGCGAGTTCGAGGAGCGCATCAAGAAGGTCATCGACGAGGTGCGCGCGCACGCCGACGAGACCATCGTCTTCATCGACGAGGTGCACACCCTGGTCGGCGCCGGCTCGGCCGAGGGCGGCATGGACGCCGCCAACATCCTCAAGCCCGCCCTGGCCCGCGGCGAGCTGCACGTCATCGCCGCCACCACCATCGACGAGTACCGCAAGAACATCGAGAAGGACGCCGCGCTCGAACGCCGCTTCCAGCCGATCCTGGTCAGCGAGCCCACCGTCGAGCAGACGGTGGAGATCCTGGCCGGGCTGCGCGACGCGTACGAGGCCCACCACCAGGTGCGCATCACCGACGAGGCCCTGGACGCCGCCGCCAACCTCTCGGCCCGCTACATCTCCGACCGTTTCCTGCCCGACAAGGCCATCGACCTGATGGACCAGGCCTCGGCCCGGGTCCGGCTGCGCTCGCGCACCCCCGGCAGCGACGTGCGCGAGCTGGAGGAACGCCTCGACGCGCTGCGCCGCGACAAGGACCAGGCGGTCACCTCCGACGACTTCGACCGCGCCAAGGAGCTCACGGTCCAGATCGACAAACTCCGCCCCGAGCTGGACCGCGCCCGGCAGGGCCACGACGCCGTCCCGCAGGTCATGGTGGAGGACATCGCCGAGGTCGTCTCCCGGCGTACCGGCATCCCCGTCACCCAGCTCACCGAGCAGGAGCGCGAGCGCCTGATGCGGCTGGAGGAGCACCTGCACGAGCGGGTGATCGGCCAGGACGAGGCCGTCGTCGCCATCGCCGAGGCGGTGCGCAGGGCCAGGGCGGGCCTGTCGGACCCGAACCGGCCCATCGGCAGCTTCCTGTTCCTCGGCCCGACCGGCGTCGGCAAGACCGAGCTGGCCAGGGCACTGGCCGCCGCGCTGTTCGGCGGCGAGGACCACATGGTGCGCATCGACATGAGCGAGTTCCAGGAGCGGCACACCGTCTCTCGGCTGATCGGCGCGCCCCCCGGGTACGTCGGCTACGAGGAGGCCGGCCAGCTCACCGAGGCCGTACGCCGCCGCCCGCACGGCGTCATCCTGCTCGACGAGATCGAGAAGGCCCACCCCGACGTCATGAACATCCTGCTCCAGATGCTCGACGACGGCCGCCTGACCGACGGCCAGGGCCGCACGGTGGACTTCACCAACACCATCGTCATCATGACCAGCAACATCGGCGCCCAGCTCATCCTGGACGCCGAGGGCGACTCCGCGCAGCTCCAGGACCAGCTCATGGACCTGCTGCGCCACTCCCTGCGCCCCGAGCTGCTCAACCGCATCGACGAGGTGATCGTCTTCAAGCGGCTGGAGCGCGAGCAGCTCCGCCAGATCGTGGACCTGCTGCTGGAGCGCACCCGTCAGCGGCTGCGCGGCCAGGACGTCACCCTGGAGGTCAGCGACGAGGCCAAGGACTGGCTGGCCCGGCGCGGCTACCAGCCCGAGTTCGGCGCCCGCCCGCTGCGCCGCACCGTGCAGCGGGAACTGGACAACCGCCTGTCCACGATGCTGCTGACCGGCGAGGTGGGCGAGGGCGGCAAGGTCACCGTGGACGTCGAGGGCGACGAACTCCGGCTCAGGGCCCACAACCCGGAGCCGGTCGGCTGAGAACACGAGGGCCCGCCGTCAAGGCCGCGGCGGGCGGGCGGCCTCGCGGCACTCCTCCAAGGTGAGGGCCGCCAGGGCCTCGCGGACGACGGGCACGCACACCGGGGCCATCGACAGGCTCGACACCCCAAGCCCCACCAGCAGCGGCGCGACCGCCGGGTCGCCGGCCGACTCGCCGCACACCCCGACCGGCTTGCCCGCCCGCAGCCCGGCCTCGGCGCACATGCCGACCAGCCGGAGCAGCGCGGGGTGGGCCGGGTCGAGCAGGTCGGCCAGGCCGTGATGCTGCCGGTCGGCGGCGAAGGTGTACTGGGCCAGGTCGTTGGTGCCGACGCTGAGGAAGTCCACCTCGGCCAGCAGCTCGTCGGCCTGGAGGGCGGCGGCGGGCACCTCGACCATCACGCCCGCGCGGGGGAGGCCGCGCTCGCGGACGCGGCGGGCGAAGTCGGCCGCCTCCCGCGCGGTGGTCACCATCGGGGCCATCACCAGCACGTCGGCGCCCGTGGCGCGGGCGGCCTCGGCGATGGCGTCGAGCTGGGCGTCCAGGACGCCGGGCAGCACGCGGTCGACGCGCAGGCCGCGCACGCCCAGCGCCGGGTTGGGCTCGGGCGGCAGGCCGAGGAAGGGCAGCGGCTTGTCGGTGCCGGCGTCGAGGGTGCGGACGGTCACCGGCCCCGCCGCGGCGAACACCTCCGCGTACGCGGCCACCTGCTCCTCGTGGGAGGGCGGCTGCCTGCGGTCGAGGAACAGGAACTCGGTGCGGAACAGCCCCACGCCCTCCGCACCCGGACGCAGGTCCGCGGCCGAGCCGATGTTGTGCAGCAGCCTGACCGGGTGGCCGTCGGCGGTCCGGCCGGGACCGGTGCTCGCCGCCAGCCTGGCCCGGTCGCGCCGGTCGGACTCCCGTACGCCGTCGGCCTCCTCGCCGGTGAGGCTGATCGTGACCTCGCCGGTGACGCCGTCCACGCCGACCAGCGTCCCGTCGGGGACGTCCAGGACGCCCGCGCACGCCACGACGGCGGGCAGGCCCCGGCCGCGGGCCAGGATCGCGGTGTGGCTGGTGGGCCCGCCGCGCTCGGTGACCAGCGCCAGCACCCGCGGGCCCAGGCCGACGGTGTCGGCGGGGGACAGGTCCTCGGCCACCAGCACGAACGGATGCCCGGGGTCGGGGACGCCCGGCATGGGCAGGCCCAGGGCGGCGGCCACCGCCCGGGACCTGAGGTCGTCGAGGTCGGCGGCCCGTTCGGCCAGGTAGCCGCCCAGCGCGGCCAGGGCCTCCCGGTGCGCGGTGAAGGCGGCGTCCAGGGCGTGGGCGGCGTCCAGGCCGTCGTCGCGCACGTGCGTCTCGGCCTGCTCACGCAGCACCGGGTCGGCGGCCATCATGGCCAGCGCCTCCAGGATCTCGGCCCCTTCGGCGGTGGCGTGGGCGGCGCGGCGTCCGAGGTCGGCGGCCAGGGCGTCCAGGGCCTCGGCGGTGACGGCCGCCTCGGCGCCGGGATCGGTCACCCGGCGGGGGGCGGGCAGCACGGGCGGGGCCGCCATCCGCACCACGGGCCCGGCGGCCCGGCCCTGGCTGACCCCCAGCCCCTTCAGCGTCGCCTCAGGCATCGAGCGCCCCACCGTCCGCAGGCCCAGCCGCCCCCGCCGCGTCGGGGACGTCGGGGGCGTCGAGGTCGCGGGAGAGGAGGGCGGCCAGCGTGTCGAGCGCCTCCTCGGCCCCCGCGCCGTCGGCCTCCAGCGTCACCACCGTGCCTCGCACCGCGCCCAGCGACAGCACCCCCAGCATGCTGCCGGCCGGCACCGACTTCTCCCCGAGCCGCACCCGCACCGGCACCCCGAGCCGGGCCGCCTCCCGCACGAACACCTTCGCCGGACGCGCGTGCAGGCCACTGGCAGAGGCCACGGCCACCGTTCGACTCGCCATCCCGAACCTCCTCAGGGTTCTATCGTCACCTTGATGGCCGTGCCCGTGCTGACGAGATCGATCCCGTCGAGCACCCGGGGCAGCGGCAGCCGGTGCGTGATCAGGTCGGACACCACGACGGCGCCCTCGGCCACCAGGCGCAGCGCCTCGGCGTTGTGCGCGGGGCTGGAGCCGTTCGCGCCCACGATGGTCAGCTCCCGGTAGTGGACCAGGTTGGCGTCGAGCGCGATGACCGGGTCGTCCTTCGGCAGCCCGCCGAAGAAGCTCACGCGCCCCTGCCGGGCGGCCATCCGCACCGCCTGCTCCTGGGCCGCGCCGGAGGCCGCCGCCGTGATCACGACGTCGGCGCCGCGGCCGCCGGTCAGCTTGAGCACCTGCCCGACGGCGTCGGAGTCGATCACCGCGTCGGGACGCACCAGCTCGGCCGCCATCGCCAGCCGCTCGGCGTTGACGTCCACGAGGAAGACCCGGGACGCGCCGCGCGCCCGCGCCAGCCGTACGTGCAGGCAGCCGATCGGGCCCGCGCCCATCACCACCACGTCGTCGCCCGCGCCCACCCCGGCCAGCGACTGGCCGTTGAGCACGCAGGCCAGCGGCTCGGCCACCGACGCCTCGGCGAACCCGACACCGTCGGGAATCGTGTTGACCCCCTTCACGGCCAGCACCTTGGCCGGGACGATCAGGTACTCGGCGAAGCCGCCGTCGTAGTGGTAGCCCATCGACTCCTGGTTCGCGCAGACGGTCAGGCGGCCCCGGCGGCACTCGGCGCACGTCCCGCACGGGATGGCGGCGATCACCTGGACCCGCGCGCCCGTGCCCACGACCTCGCCGGCGATCTCGTGGCCCATCACCCGCGGCGGCCTGATGTGGTGGTGGCCGTACCGGAAGATCTTGGCGTCCGTGCCGCAGGTCGAGCAGTTGCGCACCCGGATCTTCAGCTCGCCCGGCCCGGCCTGCGGCTCCGGCGCGTCCTCGATCCTGATGTCGCCGGGGGCATGGAACCTGGCTACCTTCACGTGAGCTCCTTCAGCACCTGGGCAGGGTCCGTCGCCTCGCGCAACGCCCTGGCCCGGTCGGGGTCGAGCAGGATCTCGGCCAGCGCCGCCAGCAGCGGCACGTGCCCGTCGCCGGCCGCGGCGATGCCCACGCACAGCGTGACCCGCTCGCCGTCCCAGTCGATCCCGCCGGGGAAGCGCACGACGCAGATCGCGTCGCGCGCGACGTCCTGCTTGGAGGCGGCCGTGCCGTGCGGGATGGCCACCTCCTCGCCGACGTAGGTGGAGATCGTGCGCTCGCGTTCGAGCATCGCCTCGACGTACGGCTGCGCGACCGCGCCCACGTCCACCAGAACCTGCCCGCACCTGCGCACGGCCTCCTCCCGCGAGGACGCGCTCTCGTGCAGCAGGATCGCCCGCCGGTCGAGCAGCCCCTCACGCATCGACGGTGCCGCCGTTCCTGATGGTGTTCACCAGCCTGGTCACCGCCGGGTCGCCGAGGAAGACCTGGAAGGACACCAGCGGCTTGCCGGGCGCGGCGGCCCTGGCCCTGGCGGCCAGCCCGGAGTGGCACACGACGACGTCCGCGTCGCCGGGGATGGAGTTCACCGGGGTGTGCTCGACGGTGACGCCGCTCTCCTTGAGCTGCTTGCGGAGCTGGGAGGCGAGCATGACGCTGCTGCCCATGCCCGCGTCGCAGGCCACGACGATCTTGTGGATGTCCTTGCTGTCGATGCCGGCCACGGCTCACGCCTCCTTGCTGACGGGTTCGGTCCTGACGGGTTCGCTGCTCGCGGGGTCACTGGTCGCGGGGTCGGGGCTGCTCGCGGGGACCGGGGCCGCCGGGTCCGCGACGGTGTCCTGCGGGCCGAGGGCGTCCGGCTCCTCGTCCTTCTCGCCCCGGCCGAAGCCGAGCAGCACGGCGGCGACGGCGAACGACACGGCCGTGGCCACCGCGATCCCGGCGATCGAGCCGAGCCAGCCGCCGCGCGGCGTCACCGCGAGGTAGGCGAAGATGCTGCCCGGCGAGGGCGTGGCGACCAGGCCCGCCCCGGTGATCATGAACGTGAAGACGCCGGCCGCCCCGCCCGCGATGACGGCCAGGATGAGCCGCGGCTTCATCAGCACGTACGGGAAGTAGATCTCGTGGATGCCGCCGAAGAAGTGGATGATCATCGCGGCGGGCGTGCTCGGCCGCAGCGGACGCGGCCCGAACAGCAGGTACGCCACCAGCAGCCCGAGCCCCGGCCCCGGGTTCGACTCCAGCATGAACAGGATCGACTTGCCCTGCCGCACCGCCTCGGCCACCCCCAGCGGCCCCAGCACGCCGTGGTTGACCGCGTTGTTCAGGAACAGCACCTTGGCCGGCTCGATCAGCACCGAGGCCACCGGCAGCAGGTTGTTGGTGATCAGCCACTCGACCGCGCCGCCCGCCGCGTCGGTGACGACGCGGACGACCGGCCCGATGCCCAGCACCCCGGCCACGGCCATCGCGGCGCCCACGATGCCGGCGGTGAAGTTGTCCACGAGCATCTCGAACCCGGCCCTGGTCCGCTGCTCAGTGAACTTGTCCACATATTTCAGGATTACGGCGGCGAGCGGGCCGACGATCATCGCGCCGAGGAACATCGGGATGTCCGAGCCCACGACGACGCCCATCGCCGCCACCGCGCCGACGACCGCGCCGCGCTGGCCGTGGACCATGCGGCCGCCGGTGTAGGCGATGAGGATCGGCAGCAGGGACTTGATGACCGGGTCGACCAGCGCGGCCAGTTCCTTGTTCGGCAGCCAGCCGGTGGGGATGAACAGCGCGGTGACCAGGCCCCAGGCGATGAACGCGCCGATGTTCGGCATGATCATCCCGGCCAGGTGGCCGCCTAAACGCTGGATGGTGGCCTTGACTCCGGTGCCGTAGACCGGAGGGGTGTAGCTGTCGGCCATGGACGTGCTCCTTCGGGGGGATGAGCAGTGGATCAGCCGTGCGGTGAGGGGGCGACCGGCTCCGGGACGGGCGGCGCCTGCGGGACGGTGAGCGGCCGGGCCGGGTCGGGGACTCCCGTCCGCACCCTGGCGCGGTCGATGTCGGCGGGGCCGGGCATCCTGCTGCCGGGCAGCCGGACCGCCGCCGCGCCCCAGGCCAGCGCCTCGGCCAGGGCGGTGACGCCGTGCCCGCCGGCGGCCAGGAATCCGGCCAGCATGGCGTCGCCGGCGCCGACGGAGCTGCGCGGCCCGGTGACCGGGGCCTCGCCGTACCAGACGCCACCGTCCTCGACCAGGACGGCGCCGTCGGGGCCGAGGCTGGCCAGCACCGTACGGGCGCCCGCGGCGCGCAGTTCGGCCGCCGCCTCGACCACGTCGCCCACCCGGACGAGCGGCACGCCGGTCACCGCGGCCAGCTCGTCGAGGTTGGGCTTGACCAGGGCCGGACCGGCTCCGAGCGCGCGGGCGAGGGCCGGGCCGCTGGTGTCCACGGCGACGTGCAGGCCCGCGGCGGCGAAGCGGCGGCACAGCCGGGCGTAGACGTCGGCGGGCACCCCGGGCGGCAGGCTGCCCGAGGCCACCACCCAGTCCGCCACCCGGTTCGCCTCGTGCGCCGCGGCCAGCACGGTCTCGGCGATCGTGTCCAGCTCGGCCGCCGACAGCGCCGGACCCGGCTCGTTGATCTTGGTGACGGTTCCGTCGGGCTCGGCGAGCGTGACGTTGGACCGGGTCGTGCCCGCCACGGGGACGGTGACCATGTCCAGCCCCTCGGCGGCCAGCAGGCGGACGAGCTGCGCGCCCTCGTCCCCGGCGAAGGGCACCACCGCGCGGGCGGCGACGCCGTTGGCCAGCAGCGCCCGCGAGACGTTGACGCCCTTGCCGCCCGGGTCGAGCCGGGCCCGTGCGGCGCGGATCACCGCTCCCCGGGCCAGGGCGGCGATCTCGATCGTGCGGTCGAGGCTCGGGTTAAGCGTCAGCGTGAGGATCACGCGCGGATCACCTCCGGCCCGGCGGCGGCGATGTCGGCGGCCAGGGCGGGGTCGAGCCCGGCGTCGGTGATGACCACGTCGATCTCGCCCAGCTCGGCGAACGTGGCCAGGTAGGTGTTGCCGAACTTGGTGTGGTCGGCCAGCAGCACGCTGCGCTGCGCGGCCCGGACCATGGCCCGCTTGATCGCCGCCTCGGCCGGGTCGGGCGTGGTCAGGCCCCGGGCGGGCGAGCAGCCGTTGGCGCCCATGAAGGCGACGTCGACGTTGAGGTGCGCCAGCGGGCGCAGCGCCCAGTCGTCGACCGTGGCCAGCGTCTTGCCGCGCAGCCGCCCGCCCAGCACGATCACCTGCAGATTGGACCGCGAGGCCAGGACGGTGGCCAGCGGCGGCGAGTTCACGATCACGGTGAGCTCGCGGTCGGCGGGCAGCGCCTGGACCAGGCGGCCCGTGGTGGTGCCGGCGTCGATGATGACCGAGCCGTCCTCGGGCAGCTCGGCCAGGGCCGCCTTGGCGATGCGCTCCTTCTCCGCGGTCATCACCTCGTCGCGGGCGGCGAGCGCGGGCTCGAACCCCAGCCGTTCCACGGGGATCGCGCCGCCGTGCACCCGGCGCAGCACGCCCGCCCGCTCCAGCGCGGTCAGGTCGCGGCGGATCGTCTCGGTGGTCACGTCGAGCTCGGCGGCCAGCGTCACCACGTCGACGCGGCCCGCGTTCCGCGCCCTGCGGAGGATCTCCTGCTGCCGCTCCTCGGCGTACATGATGTTGGTTCACCGCCGTTTCTGGTTGGTTTCTCCTGTGTTTATACCCGCTTTCGTGGGACGGTCAAGAGGGGGACGGCACAATCTGGTAGTTATAGGCGGGTGCGAATGAAGCCTCTGGCCGCCGTGGCGGCGGTCGTCCCCGTCGTCGCCCTGGCCACGCCGGCCCACGCCGCCGCCGCGCGGCCGATCCGTGTGCCCGCGGGCACCACGGCGGCCTGGGTGGTGTTCGACCGCAAGGCGGGCAAGATCGTCGCCGTCCGGAACGCCCATCGGAAGTTCCGCTCGGCGTCGGTCGTGAAGATCCTCATCGCGATCGACTACCTGGAACGGCGCAAGAGCGTCCCGGCGGCCGACGCCCGGCTGCTGAAGATCATGCTGCGCTCCAGCGACGACGACGCGGCGTCGGCGTTCTGGGACCGCGGCGGCAAGGGGCAGATCATCGTCCGGACGGCGCGCAGGCTCGGCCTGTCCGACACCACGCCGCCGCCCGCCTCCAAGCCCGGCTTCTGGGGCTACACCTCGCTCAGCGCGTACGACGTCGTCAGGACCTACCGCTACCTGCTCGACACCGCCGACGCCCGGGTGCGCGACCTCGTCCTCGGCCACCTGCGCGCCTCCACGCCGTGCGGCACCGACGGCTTCGACCAGACCTTCGGCATCCCGCGCGCGGTCCCGAGGCCGTGGGCGGTCAAGCAGGGCTGGTCGGGATTCGGCACGACGCCGCCGGGCAAGTGCGACGCCAAGAGCGTGGCCGCCCCCGTCTCGTGGATCGCGCAGCGGGCGACCGGTTCGGGCGTGCCCGACTACGGGCGGCCCGTGCTGCACACGACGGGCCTGGCCGGCGCCGGCGACCGCCTGGTCATGGCGGTGCTCACCGCCCACCCGGCGGGCAGCGCGTGGAGCGGCTCGGTCAAGCGCGTCACCGACCTGACGGCCGCGCTCCACCGCTCGGTGTCGTAGCCGCGAAGGCTCTGCCTGCGTGGGCTCGGCCCGCGTGGGCTCGGCCCGCGGGGGCCGGTGCTCAGTGGCCGAGGCTCAGTGGCCGAGGCTCAGGGGCCGGTGCTCAGGGGCCGGTCTGGAGCTGCTGCTCCAGGCGGACCTTCTTGGGCACGCACATGCGCCACGCCTCCAGCACCAGCTCCCGCATCTCCGCCGCGTCGAGGGCGTCCATGCGGGCGACCACCCAGTTGAAGCGCAGGTCGGACTCGCCGGGCATGAGGAACTTGCCGGGCTCGGCCGCCACCAGGGCCTGGCGTTCCTCCTTGGGGAACCCGAAGCCCATCAGCGTCTCGTCCCGCGAGAACGCCACGTAGACGATCTTTCCCACGCGGAACTTGACCCGGTCCCGGATCAGATGCTCGGACGAGCGCGGAAGGGTGCGCGCGAAGCGCCGGACGTCCTCGACGGTGATCACACGGCCACGTTAGCGGTTGCCCTCCGCGGCCGAGATGTCGGCGAGAGCGGAGTCCGGGTCGCGCTCCACCGCCAGGTCGCCCAGGCTCACGATGCCGACCGGACGCCCGTCCTCGACGACCGGGAGGCGGCGTACCGCGTGCGACCGCATGATCTGCACGGCCTGGTCGATGCTCGTGTCGGGCCCGACCGCCTCGACCGACGGGCTGCACGCCTCCCTGACCGGCGTGTCCGGCCCCCGCTCGTCGGCCACCACGCGGATCGTGATGTCCCGGTCGGTGACGATGCCCTTCATGCGCCCGTTCTCGTTGACGATCACCGCCCCCGCGTCGTTGTCGCGCATGAGCGCCGCGGCGACCGAAACGGCCTGGTCGCACTCGACCGTCGCCGGGTGGGAAGTCATGACGTCTGCCACGGTCTCTGCCATGGGGTCCTCCTGAATGCTCACGTCCCGGCGGCTACCTACCCCGGCCGGTGAACCATTCACAGGGTTTTGTCGGATTCCGGCGTCCGGCCATGCGTGTCCGGTACGTCCGTGGAGGACCCCTTTACCGGACCTCAGAGCGTCTTCGCCGCCAGGCGGATCTCCTCCAGCAGGATCGCGAGGTCGTCCTCGGTGGTGTCCGGGTGCAGGAAGCAGGCTCGCAGGGCGTCCCGGCCGCCGAGACGGGTGCCGGTGAGGAAGGCGTTGCCGCGCGCCTGGACCGCGCCCGGCAGGGCCCGGTTGAGCGCGTCGAGCCCGCCGGGCCCGGTCGTCGTGGGCGTGTGCCGGAAGGCGGTGATGGAGGTGGCGACCGGCGCGAGCAGCTCGAAGTCCGCGGCCTCCTCGACCATGGCGGCGAGCGTGCGGGCCAGCCCGCTGGTGTGCTCCACCAGCCGCGTGACGCCCTCCCTGCCCAGGTACGACATCGTCGCCCACGTCTTCAGCGCCCGGAACGGCCGGGTCTGCTCGGGCCCGTACTCGGCGAACCAGCCCAGGTCGTCGGCGCTGTCGTCCACCAGGTACGACGGCACCAGGCTGAAGGCGGCCCGTGCGGCGGCCGGGTCGCGCAGCAGCGCGCAGCCGCAGCCGACCGGCACGCCGAGCCACTTGTGCGGGTCGAGGGCCAGCGAGTCGGCCCGGTCCAGCCCCGCGTAGGCGGGCGCCGACACCGCGTCCAGCACGCCGAGCGCGCCGTAGGCGCCGTCCACGTGGAACCAGAGCCCGTGCTCGGCGGCCACGTCGGCGATGGCGTCGAGCGGGTCCACCGCGCCGGAGTTGACCGTGCCCGCGCTGCCCGCCACGCAGAACGGCCGCAGGCCCGCCGCCAGGTCGTCGGCGATCATCGTGCGCAGGGCGCCGACGTCCATGCGGAAGGAGGCGTCCACCGGGACCTTGCGGACGTTCCGGGCGCCGAGGCCGAGGAGCTGGGCCGCCTTGTGCAGGCAGCTGTGGCCCTCCTCGGTGACGTACAGGATCATGGGCGGGCGGCCGTGCAGGCCGTCCTCGCGGGCGTCCCAGCCGTCGGCGAGCGCGGCGTGCTGGCGGGCCGTGGCCAGGCAGACGATGGTGGCCATCGACGCGCCGCTGGTCAGCAGGCCGCCGCCGGGCGGATGGGGGAAGCCGACCAGCTCGGCCAGCCAGCGCACCACCGTACGCTCCAGCAGCGGGCCCGCGTGGTCGCCGCCCGCGCAGCTCGGGTTGAGCGCGGCGGCCAGCGGCTCGACCACCACGCCGGCGGGGGAGGGCGGCGAGTTCACCCAGCCGAAGAAGCGCGGGTGCCCGTTGCCCATCGGGTACGGCAGCACGTGGGCGCGCACGTCGTCGAGCAGCGCGTCGAGCGGACGCCCGGCGGCGGGCAGCGGCAGCTCGCCCAGCCAGGCGCGTTCGGCGGCGGGCACCGGTTGCCAGACCGGCCCGGCCGCGACTCCCTCCAGGTGAGCGGCCGCGATCTCGGCCGCCCTGACGCCGGCGCGGCGCAGCTCATCCATGCGGGGATTCCCTCCGGGTCTCGTGGTGCCAGGTCTCGTGGTGGCCGCCGCCACTCAGCTCCATGGCCAGGTAGAAGACGCAGTCGGCGGTCCCGTCGTTGGCGAAGGCGTGCCGGTGGTCGCCGGGGTAGGAGGCCGAGTCGCCGGCCTCCAGCTCGTACGGGCGGTCGTCGATCGTCAGGCGTAGCGTGCCGCGCTCGACGGCCAGGTACTCGCGCGAGCCCCGGGCATGCGGCGCGAACTCGCCCGCGTCCACGCCGGGGCCGATCGTGGTCCGCATGAACTCGAACTCCACGTCGGCCAGCACCGGCGACAACACCCGCCGCTCCCAGCCCGACGGGTCGCGCAGCACCCGCTGCCGGTCGTGCCGCAGCACGCGCACGGCCTCGTGCGCCGGTTCGTCGAGGAGCCGGGAGATCGACGTGCCGAGGGCCGTGGCCAGGCGGTCGAGCACCAGCACGGTCGGCGACTTGGCGCCGCGCTCGACGTCGGAGACCATGCTCCGGCTGATGCCGCTCAGCTCGGCCAGCCGCTCGACGGACAGCCCGCGCCCGCGCCGCTCGGCGCGGATGCGCCCGCCCAGTTCGGCCAGGGACAGGCCGCCGGACAGGATGCCTTCACCTTGCATTCCTCCACTATAGCGGAGAAACGTCCTCTTTAGCGGCCTTCATTGCCTCGTAGCCTGCGAGAACTTGCTTGCGGCGTTTGGCCGACAGGCGGTCGATGTACAGGTAGCCGTCGAGGTGGTCGGTCTCGTGCTGGAGGCAGCGGGCCAGCAGGCCGGTGCCCTCGACCGTGACGGGCGCGCCCTCGGCGTCGAAGCCGTGGACGGCGGCGTGGTCGGGACGGGGGAGCGGGGCGAACTGCCCGGGGACCGACAGGCAGCCCTCCTCGTCGGGGTCGAGACGGCGCTCGCCGAGAGCGGGCAGCTCCAGGGCGGGGTTGACCACGACGCCCTTGTGGTGGACGCCCTCGGCGTCGGGGCAGTCGTAGACGAACACGCGCAGCGGCACGCCGATCTGGTTGGCGGCCAGGCCCACGCCGTCGGCCGCGTACATGCTCGCGAACATGTCGTCGACCAGCGCCGCCAGCTCGCCGTCGAACCGGGTCACCGGCTCGCACGGATTGTGCAGCACCGGATCGCCCACGTGCACGATCGGCCGGACCTCTCCCACGACCACGCCTTCCTTTTGACCTGACTTTGCCGCGACCAGTCTATGAGCGACGCCGCGCCGGTCGATCCAGTCTCATATAACAAGACATATCCTCTCGAAAGATGAGATGCGCGCTAATGTGCGGAGTACACATCGTCGTGAAGGAGTCTTTCGATGGACGCCGTCTACACCCATGGGCATCACGAGTCCGTCCTGCGCTCGCACCGGTGGCGCACCGCGGAGAACTCGGCCGCTTACCTGCTGCCGCACCTCAAGCCCGTGATGAAGGTCCTCGACGTGGGCAGCGGGCCCGGCACGATCACCGCGGACCTGGCCGCGCGGGTGGCGCACGTGACGGCGTCGGAGGTGACCGAGGAGGCGCTGGCGCTGGCCAGGGCCGAGATCGCCGCGCGGGGGCTGGGGAACGTGGACTTCGCCGTCGCCGACGCGCACGCCCTCGACTTCCCCGACGACACCTTCTGCGTGGTCCACGCCCACCAGGTGCTCCAGCACGTCGGCGACCCGGTGCGGGCGCTGCGCGAGATGCGCCGGGTGACCAGGCAGGGCGGGTACGTCGCGGTCAGGGACAGCGACTACGCGGCCTTCGCCTGGTACCCCCGCCTGCCCGCCCTGGACGACTGGATGGCCCTCTACCAGAGGCTCGCCCGCGAGAACGGCGGCGAGCCGGACGCCGGGCGGCGCCTGCTGTCCTGGGCCCGCGCCGCCGGCTTCCAGGACGTCACCGCCACCTCCTCCACCTGGTGCTTCGCCACCCCCGAGGACCGCGCGTGGTGGGGCGGCATGTGGGCCGACCGCGTCCGGGAGTCGGCCATGGCGCGGCAGGCGCTCGCCACGGGCGCGGCCACCGAGTCCGACCTGCGGCGCATGGCCGACGGCTGGCGGGAATGGGCCGCCGACGACGACGCCTGGCTCTCGGTCCTGCACGGCGAGATCCTCTGCCGCCCCTGACCCGCCGGACGGGCCACCGGGCGGGGCGTCAGGTCAGAGGCCGAGGGTGCGGGTGCGCTGCCACTGGGGGTCGCGGTAGAGCACCTGGTCGGTGCCCAGCAGTTCGTCGGGGGCCGACAGCATGGCGATCTCGCCCGCGGCCTGGAGCTGCAGCAGCAGGTCGCGCACCCGCGGCCCCACCGGCAGCCGCCCGGCGGGCAGCCCGAACCCGGCCCGCACCGTGTCGGCGATCTCCGACAGGTGGAACGGCCCGTCGAGGCCCGCCACGATGCCGCGCACCACGGTCATCGTGATCAGTTCCTCGGCCTCGGTGTGGGCGAGCTGCCAGGTGATCTGCTCCTTACGGCCCCCGGTCGCCGCGCAGACCGTGCAGCCCCGCGTCAGGCCCGGGGCCACCTGCTCCACCGCCGAGCCGAGACAGGCCGAGCACTGGCCGTTCTCGGCGGCGTGCAGCTCGGCCGCCATCCGTCCGGCCAGCACCGCGCCGCAGTCGCAGCCGAAGCCGTCGCCCAGCATGCCGCTCTGCGGCGAGATCGTATGCTTCGTCATCAAGCCGACTCTACCGGCCCCGGCCGCCCCTTCCGCGGGCCCGCGTCCCGTCAGGCACGGACGTCGGCGAGCCCGTGCAGGCGGCGCAGGGCCTTGCGGGCGGACGCCGTGACGCGTTCGTCCGGGTGGTGGTCGATGATGACCCGCAGCACCCGTCCCGTCCACGGGTGGTCGCCGAAGGCCAGGATCGCGATCGTGCCCGCCTGCTCCTCGGCGTCCATCCCCATGGCGATCGACTCGATCACCTCACCCGCCTCGCCGCCGCCGAACTCCAGCAGCGCCGCCGCCATGTCCACCAGCACCCAGGCGATCTCGTCGGGAGAGGGACGCCGTTCCTCGCGGCCCGTCCTGGCCGCGACCACCGCGCCCAGGCGGGGTTCCTCCAGCAGCCCGCGCAGCGCCCGGCGGCCCTCCTCACCGAGGCCCGACGACAGCAGCTCCACGCCGACCGCCCTGCTCAGCGGGCTCACATCGGGCAGCGCCCCGGCGATCTCGGCCGCGGCCCGCTCGCGGTCGCGTCCGGCCAGCCAGCCCGCGAGCTCCTCGCCGCGCTCGGCCTCGGGGTAGGAGCGCAGGCCGTGCAGCAGCGTGGCGGCGTCGGCGTCGGCGAGCGTCCCCATGACGGGGATCTCCTGCCCGGCGGTCTCGGCGATGATCAGCCGCGCCACCCACAGCCCGAGCCAGCTCAGCGTGTACGGCTCCGCCTGCCGGACCAGCCCCAGATCGGTCAGCGCCCGCGGCACCCGCCCGGCGACCGGCTCCCTGGACAGGAACATGCGGATGAGCTCCAGCAGCAGCCGCTGGTCGGCGGCCAGCCGCGCCCGGCACACCTCGGCCCACGCCTCCAGCACCCGGGCGTCGTCGCCGCTCCCGCCCTCGCTCCCGCCCTCGCTCCCGCCCTCGCTCCCGCCCTCGCTCCCGCCCTCGCTCCCGTCCGCGCGCTCGTCTTGCCTGTCGAGCAGCGCCTTCAGCTCGCCCGAGAGCGGGGCGGCGCGGACCGCGGCGGCCAGGGTGGCGGCGTCGGGGAGCCGGATCGGCGGTTGCAGCGGCAGCGTGTCGTCGTCGTAGGACCTCACGGAGCCCATCCTGTCCTCATCGTCGGCCGGATCGGAATCGTCCCGCCGGATCGCGAAACGCCGGAAACTGGACGCGGTCCAGCGTACTCACGTCGTCCTCCGGCCACGAGGGAAAGATCACGTCCGGGAAAACGGTGAGCGGGCGACGGCAAGCTGGGCTAGAGTGCTGCGAAATGTCGGGAGAAGGGAGGCACTGAGATGTTTGGCAGTGAAAGTGTGATTTTCATTTCTCGGAGGAACTGTGCTTTTCCGTCCCGCGGTCGAGGCTGACCTCGACCGTCTGCTCAGCTGCGTCGTCGACGAATCCATCAGCTGGGCCCATCCCGACCGGCTGCTCTCTTTCCTGGAGAGCCGTAACTACCGCTACGACCGCATCTGGGTCGCCGAGGAGAACGGCGAGATCCTGGCCCGCGCCGTCTGGTGGGGCTTCGCCGGCGAGGAGCGACCGCTCGCCCTCGACTGCGTCTACGTCCACCCCTCGGTCGAGGACCGTGTGGGCCTGGCCGCCGAGCTGCTGCGCCACGCGCACGCCGCGTTCGGCCGGACGCCGGAGTACCACGTCTTCGTCTCCAACGGCTGGCGTGAGGACCCGAAGGCGTCGGCGGCCATCGCCTGGCGCTGGGAGGCCGCCGGCCGCGCCGGGCTGACCGAGGAGCTGGAACGCCTGCGCTACGCCTGGACGCCCGGCTCGCCGGTGCCCGAGCCGTCCGACCGGCTGGTCTTCCGCGGCGATGACGACGACGAGGTGTTCGTGGACGCCTTCCGCCAGGTCGCCGAGGGCACCCTCGACTTCCACACCCGCCAGGCCCTGATGACCATGGACCCCGTGGAACAGGCCCGCGAGGACGTCCGCGACAACCGCTCGATGCGGGGCGAGCGGTCCTGGTGGCGACTGGCCTACGACAAGAGCGGCGACCTGGTCGGCGTCGCGCTGCCCTCCGCCAACGACGCCGGGCCCGTGGTCGGCTACCTCGGCGTGGTGCCCGCGCACCGGGGCCGCGGCTACGTCGACGAGCTGCTCGGCGAGATCACCCGCTTCCACGCCGAGCGTGGCGTGCCGGGCATCATGGCCGACACCGACGCGGGCAACGTCCCGATGGCGCGGGCGTTCGAACGCGCCGGGTACGAGAACGTCTCGGTCCGGCTCGTCCTGTCGGCCGATCCCGCCGCCGCCTGACCCTCCGGCCCGTCCCTGACGGCGTCCCCCGTCAGGGACGGGCCGCCAGGCGCGCCCGTACGACCAGATCGTGCAGGGCGTCGTCCGCGGCGGCCCGCTCGGGCAGCGCCGACTCCTGGCACGCCACCTCCAGCGCGGCCGTCATCCGCGCCACGTCGTCGGCCACGCCCGCCACCTGGGGCGCGGGGCCGTGCTCGGCCTCCTTCTTGGCCGCCACCAGCTCCGGCAGGTACGCCGGCCCGTACGCCGTCAGCCGCGTCAGGTCGGCCTCCAGCTCCCCGCTGCGCATGAGATGGGTGCCCGTCGCCAGCACCCGGAAGGTGTACAGCAGCGGCTTCAGCTCCCCGGTACGCCCGAACAACCGCCACTGCGTACGGGCGAACCCCAGGTAGTGGTGGGCGTGGTGCCGCGTCACGCATCCGGGCGCCAGCGCCACCAGCTCGTCGTGCAGCGGCGAGGAGGTCACCACCAGCGGCGACAGGAGCTGTTCCAGCACGTATCCGTTCCGGCCGAGCAGCAGGCGGCAGAACTTGACCAGGTCGTGCGTGACCAGGTCCACCTCGACGCCGTCGCGCGTCCACGTCCGGTCGAGCGTCAGCGGCCCGGTGCGCAGCCCGACCACCTCCTCGGCCGGCAGCACGTGCACGCCGCGCAGGTCCACGTCGGAGTCCACGGACGGGAAGCCGTACAGGTGGGCGCCGCTCACCGTGGCGAACGCCACCGGGTACGGCTGCTCGCCGGGGATCTCCGGCAGCCAGGACGGCAACGCGCTCACAGGTGCTCCTTCCGCACGCCCACCAGGAAGTCCTCCACCCGTTCCCGGTCCGGCCGCTCCGGCAGGACGCAGGGCGTGGCGGCCAGCTCCGCCGCCAGCTCCCCCCGCCAGGCGTCCACCTCGGCCCACGGCACCTGGCCGCGCCCGACCGCCAGCAGCCGTTCCCGGTGGGGGCCGACCTCGACCAGCGGCTCGCCGTGCCGGACCAGGTGCAGGCCGCTCAGCAGCAGCCGCACCATGTGCATGGCCTGCTTCCACTTGGGCGCCCGCGGGTCGAGCCGCCGGAACTGGTCGTCGGCGTACCCGGCGAACGTCTGCCGCGCCCGCCGCGACACGAACGCCCCGCGCAGCTCGCGCAGCCGCCGCCCGGCCGGGGTCTCGACCTCCACGATCGGCGACCACAGGCACTCCAGCACCGTCGGGTTGGCCTCCAGCGCCAGCACGCAGAAGCGCTCCACCTCCCAGGAGAACTGCTCGGGCAGCGGCCCGTCGCGGTGGGTGGGCGGCTTGGACAGCCGCCAGAAGTCCGCGGTGGGGGCGGCGAACACGCCGCGCCGGTCGGTGTCGGAGCCCTCGGTCTCCAGCCCGTACGCCCGGGAGCCCGTCACGACGGACAGGATGAGGTCAGAGTTCATCCGGACACCCTCCCACGGGGCTTGCGTTCGGGGGCCGGCGGCTGATCTGATCGAAAAGTGGGCGGCTATGACGAGGCTTACCGGCGCAGCATCTCGCACCCGGAGGAGTTCTGGGCCGAGGCGGCACGCGACATCGACTGGGACGTCGCGCCCGCCGTGGTCACCGACGGGAGCCGCTGGTTCCCCGACGGACGGCTCAACACCTGCCACAACGCGGTCGACCGGCACGTCGCGGCAGGACGCGGCGGGCAGGCGGCGCTGATCCACGACAGCCCGGTCACCGGCACGGTCCGCACGATCACCTACGCCGAGCTGCTCGACGAGGTGGCCCGGACGGCGGGCATGCTGAAGGCACTCGGCGTGACGGCCGGCGACACCGTCGTGATCTACATGCCGATGGTGCCCGAGGCGGTCGTCGCGATGCTGGCCTGCGCGCGGCTCGGCGCGGTGCACTCGGTGGTGTTCGGCGGCTTCGCGGCCAGGGAGCTCGCCCTGCGCATCGAGCACGCCGAGCCCAAGGTGGTGCTCTCGGCCTCCTGCGGCGTCGAGCCGGCCCGGACCGTCGCCTACAAGCCGCTGCTCGACGCCGCCCTCGACCAGTCGGCCCACCGGCCCGCCCACTGCGTGATCCTCCAGCGCCCGCAGTGCCCGGCCGGGCTCACGCCGGGCCGCGACCTCGACTGGCACGCGTCCGTACGCGCCGCCGAGCCCGCCGGGTGCGTGAGCGTGGCCGCCACCGACCCGCTCTACGTGCTCTACACCTCCGGCACCACCGGCCTGCCCAAGGGCGTGGTGCGCGACAACGGCGGCCACGCCGTCGCCCTGCGCTGGAGCATGACCAACGTCTACGGCGCCGCCCCCGGCGAGGTCTTCTGGGCCGCCTCCGACGTCGGCTGGGTCGTCGGCCACTCCTACATCGTGTACGCGCCGCTGCTGACCGGCTGCACGACCGTCCTGTACGAGGGCAAGCCCGTCGGCACGCCCGACCCCGGCGCGTTCTGGCGGGTGACCGCCCAGCACGGCGTGCGCACGCTGTTCACCGCGCCCACCGCGATCAGGGCCATCAAGAAGGAGGACCCCGCCGGGAACTTCGCGAAAAAGTGGGACCTGTCCGGGCTGCGGCATCTCTTCCTCGCCGGCGAGCGCCTCGACCCCGACACCTACCACTGGGCGAGCGACCTGCTCGGCGTCCCGGTCATCGACCACTGGTGGCAGACCGAGACCGGCTGGCCCGTCGCGGCCAACTGCGTCGGCATCGAGACCCTGCCGATCAAGCCGGGCTCGCCGACGAAACCCGTCCCCGGCTACGACGTGCGCGTCCTCGACGCCGAGGGCCGCGAGTGCCCGCCCGGCGTGGAGGGCGCGGTCACCGTCCGGCTGCCGCTGCCGCCCGGCTGCCTGCCCACCCTCTACCGCGACGAGGAGCGCTTCACGGCCTCCTACCTGTCCCGCTATCCCGGCCACTACCTGACCGGCGACGGCGGCCACATCGACGCCGACGGCTACCTCTTCGTCATGGGCCGCATCGACGACGTGATCAACGTGGCCGGCCACCGCCTGTCCACGGGCGCGCTGGAGGAGGCGCTCGCGGCCCATCCCGACGTCGCCGAGTGCGCGGTGATCGGGGTGGCCGACGCGCTCAAGGGGCAGCTCCCGGTCGGGTTCGTGGTGCTCAAGTCCGGCTCCGCCCGCGACCCGGCCGACGTCGAGCGCGAGCTGACCGCCCTGGTGCGCGAGCGCGTCGGGCCGGTCGCCGCCTTCCGCCGGGCCGTGGTGGTCGCCCGGCTGCCCAAGACGCGCTCGGGCAAGATCCTGCGCGCCACGATGCGCGACATCGCCGACGGCCGGCCGTACGCCACGCCGTCCACCATCGAGGACCCCGGCGTGCTGCCGGAGATCGCCGACGCCGTGAAAGGCCCATAGCGGAGCGCGCATCAGGGCGGCGCCGGGGGCGCGGCCCGGCGCATGATGGGACCTCCCGGTCCCGGAGAGAAGGCTGATGATCGAGACCCCGAGTTACGCCGACGCCCTGAGGGTGCTCGGCTGCAAGGAGGGCAGGCTCGTCAAAGTGGTCGGCTTCGCCGCGGCGGCCGCCCGTACGGGCTGGGCGCTGGCCGGGGGCGGGCTGCTCACCATGGGCCTGGCCGACATGCGTTCCGACGTCGTGCGCTACGGCGAGGAGGTCATCCGCCGGATGCCCGAGCTGAAGGGCGGCGTGGACCGTTACACCCGCACCCAGCGCCTGGCCGCCGCGCACGCCGTGATCGTCGTCTCGGCCTGGTTCGAGGCGCTCGGGGAGGCCAAGCTGCCCTTCACCCTGGAGCAGCTCGACCGGGCCGACAAGATCTCCCACGGCGTGCCCACCCCCGAGCGTTTCGCCCGCCTGGTGGCCGGTCTCCTCATGGAACGCCTGCCCACCCCCGAGCCGCACGTGCCCTTCGCCGAGACCCGCCAGGCCGTCGAACGCGCCCACCTGCGCATGTCGGAGGTGATGGCCGGGTTCGTCGGCGGCCTCAGCGTGTGGGACGAGCTGCCCGTGGACGACCAGCTCCTGTTACCCCGGATGCTCGCCGAGGGCCCGCCCGCGCACGCCCTGCGCATCTACGACGAGGACTTCCGCTCGCTGTCCCTGGACAGCCACGAGTTCGGCGTGCGCAGCCTGGTCACCGACCGCCAGACGCCGGGCACCGGCCTGTCGCGGGTGGCCTGGTTGCTGGCCGAGCTGGCCCCGCCGCGGGTCGGCGACCGTCCCATGATCCACCGGGCCAGGATGGCCGCGAACGCCCTCGACCGGCCCCTGCTGGCCGCGGGCAAGCTCCCCGAGGACGTCTCGCTCCCGCTGCTCGGCGAGGGCTATCTCAGCCCGCGCTGCCGGGTCGCCGAGCTGACCCGCGAGTCCGACCCCTCCTCCGTAGGCTGGTGGCGGGACCAGCGCGTGCTGCCCGACGCCGAGGCGTTCCTCGTCGGCCACCTCACCTCGCTGCGCGCCACCCAGGCGCCGCTGCTCGTGCTCGGCGAGCCCGGCTCGGGCAAGTCCAAGCTGACCGAGGTGCTGGGCGCCCGCCTGGCCAGGTCGGAGTTCCTGCCGATCAGGGTGGAGCTGCCGCGCGTCTCGCCGCGCGCGCCGGTCACCGAGCAGATCGAGCAGGCCGTCGCCGCCGTGCTGGAGGAGGACGTCGCCTACGCCGACCTGGTCGCCGCGGGCGACGGCGCGCTGCCGGTGATCCTCCTCGACGGCTTCGACGAGCTGCTGCAGGGCGGCGTCAACCGCTACGACTACCTCGGGCACGTCCAGGAGTTCCAGCGCCGCGAGGCCGCGCTCGGGCGGCCCGTCGTGGTGATCGTGACCAGCCGGACCGTGGTGGCCGACCGCATCAGGTTCCCCGACGGGCTGCTGGCACTGCAGCTCCAGCCGTTCGAGGACGACCAGGTGCGCCAGTGGCTGGACATCTGGGACCAGGCCAACCGCGCCCTGCTGGCCCGGCGGGACCTGAAGCCCCTGCCCGCGGCGACCGCGCTGGCCCACGGTGAGATGGCCAGGCAGCCGCTGCTCCTGCTGCTGCTCGCCCTCTACGACGCCGGCGGCAACGCCCTCCAGCGCGAGCACCGCCCGATCGGCCGCGCCCGACTGTACGAGGTGCTGCTGCGCGACTTCACCGAACGCGAGACCGCCACCCCGCAACGGGTGCTGATCGACGGCGAGCTCGTCCTGCTCGGCACGGTCGCCCTGTCCATGCTCGCCCGCGGCCGCCAGGTCATCACCGAGGACGACCTCGGCCGCGACCTGCCCGCCCTGTGCGAGGGCGGCGAGGACGAGCCCGAAGAGCCGCGCCCGCCCGTCGACTGGGCCCGCCGGGCCACCGAGCGCTTCTTCTTCATCCGCCGCGACGGCCACTCCTTCCTCCACTCCACCTTCGGCGAGTTCCTGACCGCCTGGCTGACCGTGTACGCGCTGCGCGACCTCGACCGGCGCCGCCGCCTGGCCGGGGACGAGCCGCTGGCCCTGGCCCAGAGCGTGGACGACGACCTGCTGTACGCGGTCACGTCGTTCTCCTGCCTGGCCGAGCGCGGGCCGACGGTCGGGTTCATCCTGGAGCTGCTGGACGAGGTGCCGCCGGCCGTACGCGCCCGGTGCGTGACCCACCTGGCCGGGCTGCTGCGCCGGTCCCTGTACGAGCGCCGCCGCCGCTGCTTCACCGGCTTCGAGCCCGTACGCCATCCCGTCACCCGCCGCCTGGCCGCCTACTCGGCCAACCTGGCGCTGCTCATCGTGGCCGCCTCGCAGGAGCCCGTCCCCGTCTCGCACATCCTGGGCGGGCCCGACCCGCTGGGCCGCTGGGCCTCCTTCAGCCACCTGTGGAAGGGCCAGCTCGGGCACGAGGGCTGGACGGGCCTGGTCAACGCCCTGTCGGCGCACCGCGTCGCCGGGCAGGGCCGGGAGGAGGTGATCCTCGGCGGCACCGAGGGCACCGCCATGGGCGACGTGATCGTCGCCGCCGCCACCGGCCACGCCCCCCGCCACCGCAGGCTGCTCGACCTGCTGATGCTCGCCGTGGGGGAGGGGCGCGCCCTGCGCTTCCGCGACCGGGTGGCCGTCCTGCGGGAGCTGCTGGAGGCCGGGGAGGTGCGGTCCCCGGCGGTGCACCGGGCGCTGGGCGCGTTGTGGCGCGAGGACGGCGCCGACCACGCCGAGCTGCGCCCGCTGCTGGTCCTGGTGCTGGCCGACCCGACCGAGCGCGTCGCCACGTGGGAGCAGCTGGTCAGGGCGGGCGTGCCGGAGGAGGAGCTCTGGCAGATCAGCCTGGGCGCCGACTGACCCACCGGCTCCGCGACGGTCGTCAGGGCGCCGACCGGTCCACCGGCTCCGCGGTGATCGTCAGGGGGCCGACTGGTCCACCGGCAGTTCCACGGTGATCGTCAGGCCGCCCTCGTCGCGCGGCCTGGCGGTGACCGTGCCGTCGTGGGCCTCGGCGATGACCCGGACGATCGACAGGCCGAGCCCGCTGCCCCGCTCCGAGCGCAGCCGGTCGCCGTGCAGCCGCCGGAACGGCTGGAAGATCGTCTCGATCTCGTACGGCGGCACGTGCAGCCCGGTGTTGGCCACCACCAGCTCGACCTGCTCGGCCCGCCGCCGCGTCGTCACCCAGACCTCGCCCTTGGGGTGGTTGTGCCGGATGGCGTTCTCCACCAGGTTCTGCACCAGCCGCTCGACCAGCACCGCCTCGCCCGTCGTCGGCGCCGCGTCCAGCAGCCGGTGGATCGCCACCTCCCGCTCGGCCGCCTCCTCCCCGGCCTGGTCGAGCACGTGCTCGGCGACGTCGGTCAGGTCGAAGGGCCGCCGGTCCAGCACCGCCTGCTCGCCCTCGGCCAGGGCCAGCAGGCCGTCGATGAGGCGTTCGTGCCGGGTGTTGACCAGCAGCAGCGACTCGCCGAGCCGCTTGACGTCGTCGGTGGCGTCGGGACGGCGCACCGCCACGTCCACCAGCGTGCGGTTGATCGTCAGCGGGGTGCGCAGCTCGTGGGAGGCGTTGGCGACGAACCGGCGCTGGCCGTCGAACGAGCGCGCCAGCCGGCCGAGCATGGTGTCGTAGATCTCGGTCAGCTCCTTGACCTCGTCGCGCGGGCCCTCGTAGGCGATGCGCTCGGTGAGGTCGTGGCTCTGGGCGACCCGGCGGGCGGTCTCGGTCACCGTCTTGACCGGCCGCAGCACCCATCCCGCCGCCCGCCAGCCCAGCCCGAACGCCGCGGCGGTGGCGGCCAGCACGATGATCCCGCCGACGGTGCGCACGCCGCTCAGCGTCTCGCGCTGGTAGGCCGCGCGCACCCGCATCCCGTTGAGGTAGGCGCGGTCGTAGGAGTCGCCGTAGTACTCCCGGGGGAAGTCGGGCTTGATCAGGTCCATCCGGTACTCCAGCTGCGACCGGACGACGAAGTACACCCCGGTCACCGCCAGGCCGCCGAGAAAGAGGAAAACCCCGGCGCAGGCCAGGGCGAAACGCATGCGCACGGTCATGGGATGCGGTACCCCGATCCCGGCACGGTCTCGATGACCTGGGGCTCGCCGAGCTTCTTGCGCAGCTTCATCATCGTCGTCCGCACGGTGTTGGTGAACGGGTCGATGTGCTCGTCCCAGACCTTCTCCAACAGGACCTCGGCCGAGACCACCGCGCCCTGCGCGCGCAGCAGCTCGGCCAGCACGCCGAACTCCTTGCGGGCCAGCGGGACGTACACGCCGTCGCGGAACACCTGCCGGTGCGCCCAGTCCAGCCGCACGCCCGCCCGCTCCAGCATCGGCGGGTCGGCCCGGCGGGCGCGCCGCCCGAGCGCGTGCACCCGCGCCACCAGCTCCTCGAACGCGAACGGCTTCGACAGGTAGTCGTCGGCCCCCAGCGACAACCCCGCCACGCGCGACCGCACGTCCCCGGACGCGGTCAGCATGAGCACCCTGACCAGCCGATCCTGCTCCACCACCGTCCGGCACACCTCGTCGCCGTGCACCCCCGGCAGGTCCCTGTCGAGGATCAGCACGTCATAGTCGTGCACCCCGAGCCGCTCCAGCGCCGCCTCCCCGTCGTAGGCGACGTCGACGGCCAGCGCCTCGCCCCGCAGCCCCTCGGCGATCGAGTCGGCGAGCATGCGCTCGTCCTCGGCGATCAATACCCGCACTCGTAGCCCCCAACAAGATCACGAAATGCCCCCAAGTCTGGACCAGACCTCATAACGCGGGCATAACCATTTCAGGTGACGCCAAGGTTATCGGCGGATCGCTGGACTGCCCTCCGAACGACCGGGACCGGCCCGGTCGCCGACGGGGGAGAAGTCCATGGCAGTCACTCTGGCGCGGACGCGCCCGCACGCGCCCGCCGCGCGCCGCCTGCCCGGCCACGGACTGTTCGCCTGCGCACTGGCCCTGGCCGCCGCGCTGCGCGTGCTGGTCATGCTCGGCTACGACACCGCGCAGCTCTACTGGTACGACTCCTTCACCTACCTCGACACCGCCGTGCACCTGCGGCCCCAGGCGGCCTTCCACCCCGCCGGGTACTCGTGGTTCCTGTGGGCGCTGCGGCCCTTCCATAGCGTCGAGCTGGTCGCCGGGGTGCAGCACGCGATGGGCCTCGAGATCGGCGTCATGATCTACGCGCTGCTGCGCCGCCGTTCGCTGCCCGGCTGGGGGGCGACCCTGGCGACCGTGCCGGTGCTGTTCGACCCCGCCCTCCTCCGGCTGGAGCACGCCGTGCTGTCGGACCTCCAGGTCATCTTCCTGATCACCGCCGCGCTGGCGGTCCTCATGTGGCGCCACGGCCCGTCCGGGGGGCTGTGGCCGGGTGTGCCGTCGGTGCGGGCGGCGGCGGTGGCGGGGTTGCTGCTCGCGCTCGCCGGGCTGACCAGGACCGCGGCCGTGCCGCTGATCGCCCTGGCCGCCGGCTGGCTGGTGCTGCGTCGCGCGCCCTGGCGGCGGGTGGCCGCGCTGCTGCTGGCCGGCGCCCTCCCGCTGGCCGCCTACGCCGGCTGGTACGCCCAGCATCACGGCCGCTTCGCCCTCAGCGGCTCCGACGGCGTCGCCCTGTGGGCCCGTACCATGACCTTCGCCGACTGCTCGATCATCGAGCCGCCGCCCGCCGAGGCCCCGCTCTGCCCGAACGGCACCGTCGCCGACGCCGCCTCCGAGTACGTCTGGGCCCCCGGCGCCTCACTCAACCGGCTCCCCGGCGACCGGTTCGCCTACAACGACCTGGCCAGGTCCTTCGCCCTGCGCGCCATCGCCGCCCAGCCGCTGGACTACCTGCGCGAGGTGGCCCGCGACACCTCACTCGCCTTCACCTGGCAGCCGGTCGCCCACCCGCGCCGGATGAGCCCGTCCACGACCTTCCCGCGCGGCTCCTGGCCGCTGCCCGAGCAGCAGGCCCTCGTCGCCAAGGTGCGTTCCGAGTACGACCCCGGCATCCGCGGCATGACCTCCGTCGAGCCGTACGCCTCGATCCTGGCCGCCTACCCCTACCCGTGGTTCCTGCACGGCACGGCCTTCGGCGTGCTGCTCCTGATCGGCGGCCTGGGTTCGGCCGGACGCCGCCGCGCCGCCCTGCTGCCGTGGACGATGGCGGCGTTCCTGCTCCTCGCCCCGGTGGCCGCCCTCGACTTCGACCACCGCTACGTCCTGCCGGCCATCCCCTTCGCCTGCGTGTCCGCCGCGCTCGCCGTAGCCGGCGTACGGCGACGGCGGTATCGCGCGGAGCAGGAGGGCACTACCGTCCCGGCATGAGGACGATCGCGCTGCCCGCCGCGGACCTGCGTAGTCGGCCGTCGCGGTGCTGCTCGACGCCACGGTGGTGCGCCTGGTGCTGGTGCCCGCGGTCATGGAGGTGCTGGGGGAGCGGGCCTGGTGGTTTCCCGTCCTGACCCCGCGGAGGCTGACATCCTTGCGAAAAAATACGTAATATCCACTGCATCACGAGCGTTGGGGGCGCCAAGGTGCCGGGACAGAGCGTGGGTGTGGTCGTCGAGCCGGGGGTTCCTCCGGAGGTCGCGGGGTTGCTGCGGGCCAACGCTCCGCTGCTGTCCAGGATGCGGTCGGGCTGGGTGCCGCCGGCCGACGTGCGTCCGGACCGGTTCAGGAACGTCTCCAGCGTCGCGCTGCTGGCCGCCACGCCCGCGGTGGTCGCGCTCATGACCGTGCTGCTGGCCTGGTCGCACCCGGCCGCCGGGTTCACGTTGCTGGGGGCGTTCGTCTTCGTCGTCCTGGTCAAGATCGCCTCGATGAGCGAGCTGCCCGAGCACGACCGCTCGCGCGACCGCGAGGTGTACGAGCGGGCCCGCCCGTACCGCGACCGCTACCTGCTGCCCGAGGACTTCGACCAGGACACCGCCGACGTGCTGACCAGGGCGCAGCGGGCCATCGGCTCGGTGCTGCGCTCGCACGTCAACGCCGAGGGGCTGCTCGACGGCGCCCGCAACGCGGTGATGCTGCCCGCCCAGGAGTGGGAGATCGCCCGCCTGCTGGCCAAGCTGTCGGCCTTACGCGCCGAGCACGAGGCCCTGCTGTCCCGGGGCATCGCCCCCGAGGTGGCCGCGGTGATCGAGCCGCTGGACCGGGCCCTGGCCACCAGCGAGGCCGCCATGATCGCCCGCGTCGAGGCCCTGGAACGTTACGCCGAGCACGTCGCCGAGGCCGAACGCGCCTACCACGCCCGCGGCCAGATCGAGGAACTGCGCGCGCGCCTGCCGCGCTACGAGGAGCTGCTGGCCGAGACCGGCGCCGACGCGCTGGCCGTGCCGGAGATCGACCGGCTCGCCGAGGACGCCGACCAGCTGGAGCAGGTGCTGCGGCGCAGCGTGCGGTCGGCGCACGAGGCGTTCCGGTACCTGGAGAGCTGACATCGGACCATGTGGCACACGCGGGAGGTGCTCCGGCCTCGCAGGAGGTGAATCCCCATCCGATCCGACATCATGGCGGACGTGATCGTCGACCCCGCCCTGCCGCCGGCCGACGCGCGGCTGCTGCGGGACAACCGGAGGCTGCTGATCAGGGCGCGCAGGGGGTGGGTCCCGGACCGTTCCGGCCCGAGCCTGGCCGCCGCGCCGTACTGGCGGCTCGGCGCGGTGTGCGGGGCGACCGTCTGCCTCGGCCTGCTGCTCGGTGCCGGCGGGCTCGGCCGATCCCTGGGGCCGCTGTTACTCGTGCTCCTCGCCGTCCCGCTGATGATCGTGACGTTCGTCCGCACCGAGACGCCGGAGGGCGAGGAGGCCGAGCACGAGCGGCGGGTCCACGCGCAGGCGGTCCGCCACGAGGGCCGGTACGTGCTCATCGACGACCTCGACGAGCCCTCGCGCAGGCTGCTGCGCCGGGCCCAGCGGGCGGTCGCCGCGGTGTCGCAGTCGCGGGTCAACGCCGAAGGGCTTCTGGACGACGTGCGCAACGCGGTGATGCTGCCCGCCCAGGAGTGGGAGATCGCCCGCCTGCTGGCCAAGCTGTCCGGGCTGCGCGCCAGGCACCGGCAGACCCTGTCGGGGGAGAGCACGCCCGAGGTGGCGGCCGTGGCCGAACCCCTCACCAAGGCGCTGGACAGCAGCGAGCACGCCGTCCTGGGCCGGGTGGAGGCCCTGGAACGGTACGCCGCCAACGTCGCCGAGGCCGAACGCGCCTACCGGGCCCGGCAGCAGATCGCCGAGCTGCGGGCGCGGTTGCACGAGTACGAGGAGCTCGTCGCCGAGACCGGCGCCGACGAGGCCACGACGGACGAGCTGACCCGCCTGACCGAGGACGCCGACCGCTTGGACCAGGCGCTGAGGCGGAGCGTCAGCTCCGCCCACGAGGCCTTCCGCTACCTGGAGCCCGGCCCGCCCGGCCCGTGACCGGCCGTCCCCTGACCTCCGAAGCCGGGCCCGCCGGCGCCGTGGCCGCCCTGGCCGCCGTGGGCGGCCTCCAGGAGCAGGTCGCAGAGGGCGTCGGCGGCGTCGAGGCGGCCCAGCTTGCCCGCCGCCTGCCCCATCGCCGCGCGCAGCCCCGGATCGGCCAGCATCGGCATCAGCTCGGCCAGCAGGTCCTCCGCCGTCGGACGCGGCTCCAGCAGCGCCCGCGCGGCCCCCGCCGAGACCAGGTAGCCGGCGTTCTTGCGCTGTTCGTCGCCGCCGGTCGGGATCAGCGGGATCAGCAGCGACGGCTTGCCGATCGCGGTCAGCTCCGACACCGTGCCCGCGCCGCTGCGCGAGATCACCACGTCGGCCGCGGCGAACAGGTCGGGCAACTCGGTCCCCACGTACGGCACCGGGTGGTAACGGTCGGCCAGGCCGGGCGGCACCTCGACCGCCCGCATCTGGTCGATCCAGGCCGGCCCGCACTGGTGGACGACCTGCGCGTGCGGCAGCAGCCGCGGCAGGATCTCGGCGATCAGCGTGTTGATCTGCTTGCTGCCCTGGGCCCCGCCGGTCACGTAGATCAGCGGCACCTCGAACGTCAGCCCGAACAGGTCGTAGGCCGCCGCCCGGTTGCCCTGCAGCAGCTCCGGCCGCACCGGGTTGCCCGTCACCACGGCCTTGGCCCGCGCCGAGGGCGGCAGGTACTCCAGCGACGACTCGTGCGACAGCGCGATCCGGGTCGCCAGCCTGGCCAGGATGCGGTTGGCCAGGCCCACCACGGTGGTCTGCTCGTGCATGACCAGCGGACGGCGGATCAGCTTGGCCGCCACGCCGATCGGCACCGCCACGTACCCGCCGGTGGACAGCACCACGTCGGGCAGGTAGCGGGCGGCGTGCCCCACGGCCTGGAACACCCCGACGGGGATGCGGAACACGTCGGCGATGTTGGTGCCGAGCTCCTTGATGTTCGGCCGGCGGCGCAGCTTGCCCGTGGTGATCGCCTTGAACGGGATGCCGTGCTCGGCCGTGATGCGGGCCTCCAGGCCGTTCTCGGTGCCCACCCACAGCACGTCGTGCGGCACCTGACGTCGCTGGACGGCCGACAGGGTCGTCAGGGCCGGATAGGTGTGACCGCCGGTGCCGCCGCCGGTGATCAACAGTCGCAGGGTTCGTGACATGCGATCAGACTATGGCCGCGCAGCGGAAGCCCGTGTGCCCGGTCGAGCTGTCGGGCGTGTTCGACGTGCGCGCGGCCACCCGGTAGCGGTTGCAGTAGGAATCGTGGCACATGTACGACCCGCCCCGGATCACCTTGGCCGTCCCGTCCGCCGGACCGGCCGGGTTGTCGGCGGACGGCTCCCACGCCGTGCCCCACCAGTCGGCCGTCCACTCCCAGACGTTGCCCGAGACGTTGTAGAGCCCGTAGCCGTTCGGCTGGAACGACTTGACCGGCATCGTGCCCTTGCTCGGCGCGGTCGGGAAGTGGCCCTGCCAGATGTTGCACCGCTGCCGTCCCTTGGGGGTCAGCTCGTCGCCCCAGGGGTAGCGGGCGCGTTCGAGACCGCCGCGGGCGGCCATCTCCCACTCCGCCTCGGTCGGCAGGCGCTTGCCCGCCCAGGCGGCGTAGGCGTTGGCGTCGTTCCACGACACGTGCACGACCGGGTGGTTCTGCCGGTCGCCGACCGTCGAGCCGGGCCCCTCGGGGGAGCGCCACGTCGCGCCCTCCACGCCCGCCCACCAGGGGGCCTGCGGCACGCTCGCGTCCATGATCCCGGCCTTGGCGAACTGCGCGAACACGAACGACCAGCCGATGCGCTCGGCCTCGGTGACGTACCCGGTCTCCTTGACGAAGGTGGCGAACTGGGCGTTCGTCACGCAGGCCGGGTCGATCATGAACGGGTCGAGGCGTACCTCGCGCACCGGGCCCTCGCCGTCCTCCGGGCGGCCGTCGGGGTCGTCCCCGCCCATGAGGAAGGCGCCGCCGGGGATGCGCACCATGCCGCGCGGCGCCGTCCGCCGCGTGATCACCTCGACCTGGCGCGGCGGGGCGGCGGCCCCTCTGCTCGGACCACAGCACGCGCTCACGAAACCCCCCAAACGTGTCATGTCACCATGGGAAGGGTAGTCCCCTGAACATGCGTACGATGACGCGGCCGTCCCGGGTCCGGGCCGCGTGGCCGGCCGGGTCCGCCCCGCTCGGCCGGGCCGGAGTCGGCTTCGCCCGAAAAGCCGCAGACCGGTAGCGTTTTCCCATGCGACTAGGCGTGCTGGACATCGGCTCGAACACCGTCCATTTACTCGTCGTCGACGCCCACCGGGGCGCGCGGCCCATGCCCGCCTACTCCCACAAGGAAGAGCTGCGCCTCACGCAGTACCTGGGCGCGGACAACAGGCTCGCCTCCGAAGGCATCGAGCGGCTCGGCGCGTTCGTCGAGGAGGCCGTGCGCCTGGCCGAGGACAAGGGGGTGGAGGACCTGCTCGCCTTCGCCACCTCGGCGGTGCGCGACTCGGCCAACGGCGAGCAGGTGCTGGCCGAGATCGACAAGCGCTGCGGCGTGCACATCGCGGTGCTGTCCGGGCGTGACGAGGCCCGGCTGACGTTCCTCGCGGTGCGCCGGTGGTTCGGCTGGTCGTCCGGGCGGCTGCTGGCCTTCGACATCGGCGGCGGCTCGCTGGAGATCGCCGCGGGGGTGGACGAGGAGCCCGACGTGGCCGTGTCGCTGCCGCTGGGCGCCGGACGCCTGACGCGCGACTGGTTCACCGGCGACCCGCCGTCCGCTGAGGAGGTGCGCAAGCTGCGCAGGCACGTCCGTGCGGAGATCGCCCGCACGGTCGGCGACGTCGCCAGGTACGGTGAGCCCGACCGCGCCGTGGCCACCTCCAAGACCTTCAAGCAGCTCGCCAGGATCTCCGGGGCCGCCCCGACCAGCGAGGGCGCGTACGTCTCGCGCGCGCTCTCGCGCGAGGACATGGCCCGCTGGGCGGCCAGGTTGACCGGCATGACGTCCGCCGAGCGGGCCGAGCTGTCCGGGGTGTCCGAGGGGCGGGCGGCGCAGCTGGCCGCCGGGGCGCTGGTGGCCGACGCGGCGATGGACCTGTTCGAGGTGGACCGGCTGGAGGTGTGCCCGTGGGCGCTGCGCGAGGGCGTGATACTGCGCCGGCTCGACGTCCTGCCGGGACGACTGGACCAGTCCACCGGAATTGCCGAGTAAGGCCGATATATCCCAAAAAATCGGCATAGTTTGCTGGTGAGCGGGCACTTTTTGTCCAATGTTGACAGTCCTCGGTACGATCGGCTCCCTGGTGATCGTCTTCGTCCTCATCGTCCTGGCCGTCCTGGTCATCGCGGTGGTCGCGATGCTGGTGCTGGCGGCGCTGGCCGGAACGTTGGTGGACTGGCACACGTTGTGGCGGCGGCTGTCCGGCCGCGGGGCACGGTTGCCGCTGAAGTTCAGCGCCCCCGAGATGCCCGCGCGGCTGCGGGCGAAGCTGAGCGGCGGCACGCCCCTGGTGAGCCGCCGCATCCGCCTCGCCCCCGTGGTCCGCGGGGGCGACCGGCGGCCCGACGTGAGCCGTCCCGGCCGGAGCGCCCGCCTTCGCAGGCCCTCCGGTCTCACCTCACGATGACCGCCGTTCCCGGCAGCCAACAGTGAGAGAACAGTGAGAAAGGGGCCGGGGGCGCGCCCAAGAAGGGGCGCCCCGGCCCCGTTCGGGTCGGGGACAAGTCGAAGTGGTTATTCCCCGACCCCCCGAGGGGGGAGCGCAGGCAC